>JAPLTJ010000128.1 GCA_026398175.1 Verrucomicrobiia bacterium
GTGAGTGTGTTGCACTTCACTTGTCAATCGAAGTGTGCTAAAAATTGCTGCTGCCCTGGTGAAAAACGGAGCTGCTTTTTAGGAAAAAAATTTTACCTTTTAAAAAATGTCAAAAACGAGCTGTTTGCGGACACGCTCTAAATACATACAGCTGGCCGGGGGGCCGCTGGATCGACTGCCGTTAGGCAGCCCGTAAGGGCGAGCCTCGCGGGCGCGAGCGAGTTGCAATCAATATTTCGGAATTCATATTTTAACAGAATGTACTTTTTAGAAAAAGAGACTGTAGAAAATTTTACCTCAGGACTCTTTACTCTTTACTCTTCACAACCGTTCCGCTGAACGGTTACAGTTTACTGTTGTAAATATTCCTTGATGCCTGGAATAGTTTTCTCAAGAAGAACCTCGTCGCGATTTGTTTTTTTAAAATAGAGATCAAAAAAATAACTACATTTTTGTGTCATCCAGAAGAGATGTTGTTGCAAAGATGATTTTTTTTCCCATTTTTCAGCAAGAGCTGGAAGTGTTTCCTCAATGAGTTGTTTCCATTGTAATACAATTGTTTCTCGAGAAAAAGCAGCTCCCGATTCTCGGCCACGAGCGACCAGTTGTTGGCGCAATGCAACATCTTCTTTCAAGTGGCGAAGGTGGTCTATGACTTGTTGTGGAGAGGTTGCTACAAGATAATCAATGCCGGGGCGTCCATCAATAGCATAAGCCGAATCGCGTCCTCCAATAAAAGGAACGCCAGCCAACCAGGCATTATAAAGCTTTGTTGCTGGTTTGTGATAGTGAGGGGATTTAGAAAAATCCCTGATAGCAAGAACAACATCCGTATCGGAGTAATCATGCCAACGCTTATTTTCTTTAAAATCAAGAAACATACCTAACTCTCGGCGTAATTGATTGATCCATTCTGGTGTTTGTAATTCTGGGGCTAGGTTATCAGGGTCTCCAAAAAAAGAGATTTTTTCTAAACGAGAACCGCGTGTTGGATCGCGTGGAATTAAGCTTGGTTGAGGCCAATGAGGAACAAAGAGAGCATGAGGAGTCCATCGTGCTTTAGCTTGATTTTGAATCAGGTGAAAATGGGTGATCGGAAGCAGCATGGTGTCTGCTAAGACGTCGACATAAAAAAGTTGAGGAGGTAAAACCGTGCAAGGCGAAAAAGTATTGCTGATAAAAATAACGATTCCTTCTTGTGGCAAGGTGTGTACTAAATCACAAGCAACACCCGCTTCATGAAGCCAAAACCAAGTTTGATAGATCATGTTTTGGGCAGTAGCGGCAATTCCTAACGAGGCTACTTGCAATACATCTCCTTTTTCAAGAGCCTCGTGCCAATCTGCCTTGGGTATGAATTCAGGGGATAATAAAAAAGAAACTTTCATCTGGATAAGCTAGCGAAGATAGCGATCAAGAAAGCAAAAGAAGCGTTGCGTCATGATAAAAAAGTGTCGCTGAAAAACTGATTTTTTTTGCCACTGTTCTACAAGTTTTGGGAGTGTTTCCAGAACAAAAGTTTTCCATTGTTGAAGCGTTGCTTCTCGAGTGAATGACTTGCCAGATTCAGTTCCATTACGAACTAACTGATGACGAAATAATTTATCTTCTTTAAGTCGGCGAAGATGTTGAAAGGCTTCTTCGACAGAAGCAGTAACAAGGTAGTCGACACCAGGGCGCCCATCGGCTCTGTAGGCTGAATCCAGGCCACCAATGAAAGGGACTCCCGCATGCCAAGCGTTGTAGAGCTTAGTGCCAGGTTTATCGAGGTAGCGAGCTGATGAAATATCTCGGATGGCAATGACAGCATCGACATCGCTGTAGTCATGCCATTGATCAGCAGTTTTAATTTGAAAATGAAGTTGTAGTTCTTTTTCTAAGCGTTCGCCCCAAGATGGGAAAATAAATTCGAGGGCAAGCTGTTCGGGGTCTCCTAAAAAGCAGACATTTTCAAAACGATCGCCACGATTGGGATCTCGAGGAATCAGATAAGGTTGAGGCCAATGAGGAATAAAAAGAGATCGAGGTAACCAACGAGCGTGTGCTTTATTATGAACTAAGTGAAAGTGAGCTGCTCGATGAGGATGACTGTGAGCAACAATATCGACTAAAAATAAATTGGGATTGATAGAGCTCTTAGATTTTGAAGAAAGTGACATGCTTAAGAAAATAGCGATGTCAGAAACTGGTAGTGCCTCAAGAAGATTGCAAGGAATGCCTGATTTTTTTAGGAGACTCCACGTTTGATAGATCCAGCTATGCGTGGTGACGCATTTTCCTTCTTCTTCAAGGGAAGTCAGGCTTTCTTCATCCCAGGCTTGAATCCATTCATCACTCGGAAGAGCTTCACGCCGCACACAAAAATTAATCTCCAAAGCGGGAGGTGTCGGCCGCTTAACAATGTGATCCCACGAATGGCGTTCCAAAAATAATTTTATTTTTTGGTCGAGAGCAAAGAAAAAACGTTGGCGTTTTGTTTTTTGTTCCCATTCGCGCGCCAGTGCAGGGATTGTTTTTTCGACTAACTCTCTCCACCGTTCCAAGATGGCTTCGCGACTGAATTCTTTTGCCGCAGCGGAACCGTTGTTGACGAGCTGAGAACGAAAAGACTCATCTTCTTTGAGGCGACGTAAGTGTTCAAAAACTTCTTCTGGAGATGTTGCAACAAGATAGTCGATGCCAGGTCGCCCATCAGCAGCGTAGGCTGAGTCCCTCCCGCCAATAAAAGGAACGTGTGCAAGCCAGGCGTTATAAAGCTTTGTTGCTGGCTTGTTCCAATGAGGAGAGCGTGAAAAATCACGCACTGCAATCGCGCAATCTGTTTGGGAGTAATCATGCCAGCGCTCAACGGGTGAAAAGTGAAGCTGAATGCCTAGTTCATCTTGGAGGCGCTGGCGCCATCGTGCGGTTTGTAGTTCTCCAGCAAGATTTTTGGAGTGACCATAAAAGCAGAGATTTTCAAAACGGTTTCCTCGTTGAGGGTCGCGAGGAAGAAGTCCTGGGTGAGACCAGTGAGGCATGAAAATGGCATTCGGAAGTTTTTTTGCATGGGCTCTATTTTGAACAAGGTGTAAATGTGCTCCAGGATGAGGAGCTCCATCTGCTACAACATCGACGAAAAAAGGGGCGTCAGGCATCTTTAACGAGCTTGAAGCAGCAATACCAAGAGCGATGATAATACCTTCCGCGGAAGGTGTCTCCAATAGTGCATAACAAGGCGTTCCTGAGGAGATGAGAAGAGCCCATGTCTGATAAATCCAGTTCATGTTAAGGCAACGGCCTCCTCCCGCTGGAACTTCGACTGGTTTTCCGGCAATCAAATCCTGGACCCATTCTCCAGGAGGAACATGTTCTCTAGTTAAACAAAAGAAAGTTTTCATTGGGAGGCTGAAGGCTTAGGGCTAAAGGCTAAAGGTTTTGCTGAGGGATCATAGAAAATTGATTTTATCATTTCTATTGCTCTCCATTTTAAAAAATAAATTGTTTTTATAAAAGATCTTCAGTCTTCAGTCTTTAGTCTTTAGTCTTTAGTCTTTAGTCTTTTTTCTTTGTGTTCTTTGCGTTCTTTGTGGTTAATTCTTTCTTGTGCTTCAATTTATTTTTCAAGATTGGCGGGTGAATCGAGGGAATCCGCGCAGTCAATTAGTGCTTTGCTTTTTAAGACTAGCACAACAATTTCATCATCTTCCATCTTCATGGAGATGGATGGGGTATCCTTGTTTTGCTTGTTATGAATTTTTTATTGTTTGGATTTTAGGGATAGAGCTCAATTATAAAGCAAGCATCGGACCGCGGCTACGACTATTTCATGGGGTAGGGACTGTCATTCATGAAGCTGTTACCATTGGAGCTGATGTGACTTTACGTCATCTAACGACCATTGGTACTAAGCGTGACGGAGAGAAAGCCCCTACGCTTGGAGATCATGTTAATGTGGGATGTCATAGCATCATCCTGGGGGAGATTCATGTTGGCAATGGTGTTACTATTGGTGCCGGCTCTGTGGTGTTACATGATGTTCCAGAGAGGGTGACAGTGGTGGGTAATCCGGCAAAGATCAAGATTTCCTAATCTGACAATAGAAAATTAGCAAACTGATAAAGACGACGATCGAGAAAACAAAAAAGGCGCTGGGTCAGCATAAAAAAATGGCGTTGAAAAACTGATTTTTTTTGCCACTGTTCTACAAGGTTGGGGAGTGTTTCCAGAACAAAATTTTTCCATTGTTGAAGCGTTGCTTCGCGCGTGAATGCTTTGCCGGATTCAGTGCCACGAAGCACTAGCTGATGGCGAAACGATTCATCTTCTTTAAGTCGTCGAAGATGTTGGAAGGCTTCTTCCACTGAAGAAGCTACGAGATAGTCGACACCAGGACGTCCATCAGCAGCATAGGCTGAATCAAGTCCACCGATAAAAGGGACTCCAGCAAGCCACGCGTTGTAGAGCTTGGTAGCAGGTTTATGAAAGTAACGTGCTGAGGAAACCTCTCGGATGGCAATGACTGCATCGACATCGCTATAATTGTGCCACTGGTCAGCATGTCTACTTTGAAAGTGAAGTTGAAGTTCTTTTTCTAAACGTTCATTCCATAATGGGGAGGTAAATTCAGGAGTAATTTGTCCAGGATCCCCTAAGAAGCAGACGTTTTCAAAGCGATCGCCATGGTCAGGATCGCGAGGAATCAGATAAGGTTGAGGCCAGTGAGGCATAAAAAGGGACCGAGGCAACCAGCGAGCGCGAGCTTTATTATGCACTAGAGCATTTTCACTAAAGTTGTAGCCGCGCATTGCGGCGTCACTCCGGTGCTCGCGTCCTCGAGTATTAGATATACACTGCGGGTCTGCGCTTCTCGTTCCTGGCACTGCATCGGCTACAACTTCATTTAAAACGCTCTAGCAACAATGTCGACTAAAAATAAATTAGGATTAGTAAAAGATTGCTCTTGCGGATAAAGCGACAAACGCAAAAAAATAGCGACATCAGAAGGTGGTATGGCATGAATAAGATGACAAGGAATGCCTGATTTTTTTAGGAGACTCCACGTTTGATAGATCCAGCTGTGAATGGTGACGCATTTTCCTTTTTCCTCAAGTGAGGTTAGCTTTCCTTCATCCCATGCCTGACTCCATTCTTCAGGAGGAATATGTTCTTTCCTTAAACAAAAAAAAGTTTTCATTTCCAATAACGACAAAGTAAACAGGCAAGATATTGCCGCGCAAAAAAGAGGCGCCGACTCAGCTTTGATTTCTTCTGCCATGCTGCAACATTTTTAGGAATGGTTTCTTGGATCAGTTTTTTCCAATGCTCTAAGATCACTTCTTGCGTAAATTTTTTTGCAGAGAGAGAGCCTTCTTGGACCAAACTCGCACGAAGATTTGGATTTTCTTTCAATTGTTGAAGATGAGAAAGAACTTCTTCTGGAGAGGTGGCAACAAGATAGTCAATGCCAGCGCGGCCATCAGTAGCATAAGCAGTATCTCGTCCGCCAATAAAGGGAACGCCTGCATGCCACGCATTGTAGAGTTTGGTGGCCGGCTTATTCAAATAACGAGAGAAAGAAAAACTACGAATGGCAATCACTGCATCGACATTGCTATAATCATGCCATCCTTTATTTCCCTGTAAGTAAAAGGAGATTCCCAATTCTTGGGAGAGGCGTTGTTGCCACTCTTCTGAACGTAGTTCTGGAGCAAGATTTTTTGGTTCTCCAAAAAAAACAACATTTTCAAAACGAAGGCCGCGGCTCGGATTGCGTGGAATTAAGCCGCGTTGAGGCCAGTGAGGAATGAAAATGGCATGAGGGAGAAGTCGAGCCTGCATCTTGTTTTCTACCACATGAAGTTGAGCTCCTGGATGAGGGGCTCGATCAGCTGTTACATCAACTAAAAATGTTTCCTTTGGCATTATGGTATCGAGGCCTAGAGAAGTGGCGAGGTAATTTCCTAAAGTGACAATAACTCCTGGCTCTAAGAGTTTGGTAGAAAGAGAACAGGTGATGTCTGCTTGTTGAAGGCGCTGCCAACTTTGATAAATCCAACTATAAAACATGGTGAATTCGATGCGCGGTACCAGCTTTCCCTCTCTCCAAGCTTGTTTGCAGTCGAGATCAGGAATGCATTCTTCTGGCAGACAAAAAGAAATTTTTTGCAACAACATCGAGAGGAGATGTTGTTGTGATTTTTTTTCTGGCACGATTTTTTCCGAAAAAAAATTTGGTTCTTTGACGAAAGATGAAAGCTCGTGAGAGGTTTCATGACGGCAAGGAAATTGTGAACGTGTTATCCAGTAGCGATAGTTAGCAGCAGCTTCTAATCGATCATCGGTCGCAAAAACCCAACTTGCTGCAGGAATCGGAACGGAACTATTGAGGACACCATAAAGAAAAGCATGAAGTGGAGAGTTGTTTTCCAACACAAACAAAGACCACTGCTTTTCAGTATTCGAGGTAGAAATATTTTTTGAATGTTCAAGAAAATCATCAATCTCTTTTTCCACGAGCCTCCAACACGAAGCTAGAGAAATGTTTTCGGTGCTAGTTGCTAGCAGGATTTTTTTTTGGCAGAACTCTTTTTCTGCCAGAGGATCTTTCCATTGTTGCTGAGAGAGCAATGTGGAAAAATAAGAGGCAATGCGAAGAAGTTTTCTTTTGTTTTTATTTTCAGCGTGGCGTACTACTTCGATACGAAACAAGGGAATCAGGCCAAAGAACGAGTAAGAGCAAAGGCTGTTTGCCTCTTTCATCCACAGCGAAGAAATCTCTCTGGCTCCTTGAGCAACCTCTTCCCAGCAGTTGAGCAAAAAATTATTTTTGGAATGTTTTGCTTCGTTAGCACGCAATAAATAATCGACCGCATTCTCTGCATGAAAAGCAGCCTGCTCTCTGCAATCTTGCTCTTGTGGATTCTTAATGAGTTGAGAAGCTAATCGAACGCGTTGCTCCATGGCTTTTTTAGCCGCATCGTTAATTGCTGGGCCATAAAGCAAGATTTGATAGGCTGCATAAGCAGCGAGCAACCATTCGTTCGCTTTTTCTTGCGCTCCATTTTGTCGAGCTTCGAAGTGATTTTTTTTTAAAAGAGCCGCTTGTTCTAACAAAGGACTATTTTCTAAATCTTCTTCCAACTTTACTTGCATCATCATCGCAGCAGCTTCCAATCGCAGAGCACGACCACGAGTACTATGGCCGACGATGCTGGTATCAATAATTTTACTGCGATAGTTGGCGAGCTCGGGAATGAGAGGATGAGTTGCCTTAGAAAAATTTATCATCGTAATTTTTTATCAAACCAACAAAAGGCACGTTGGGCGAAGAGATAACAAGTTCGTTGAGAAGGCGATTTTTTTTGCCATTGAAAAGCTAGCGTAGGGAGCGTTTCTTGAATCAAAGATTTCCAACGCTCTAAAGTTGCTGATCGGCTAAATTTTTTTCCTGACTCAAAGCCGTTTTGAATAAGGCGGGATCGAAAAGCGGGATCTTCTTTCAGCCTGCGCAGGTCCTCTAACAGTTGTTTTGGAGATTGTGCAATGAGGTAATCGACTCCAGGTTGGCCATCAGAGCGATAAGCGGAATCATTGCCGCCAATAAAAGGAACCCCTGCCAACCAAGCGTTATACAATTTGGTAGCTGGTTTGTGGAGCTGACGAGCACGTGAAAAATCGCGAATAGCGATGACAGCATCTACCTTTGAATAATCATGCCATTGATTAGACCCCTTGCATAACTCTACTGTTGGTGCGAATAGCTGCGTCGCACCGGTGCTCGAGTCATCGAGTATGTCCTTATACACTCCTCCTCTGTGCGCCGTTGCTTCTTGCTCTTCATCGCCAACAGCGAGTTCTGCGAGAGGTCTATCAGCGCGCTTTATTTCAAATTCCAGAGCGAGTTCCTTTTTTAAACGTTGCTGCCACGAGAAAGAAAAAAGTTCCGCGGCGAGATTATTGGGATCTCCAAAAAAAGCAATTCGTTCAAAAAGCATTTCCCTATTTTCTTCGCGAAAAATGAGTGACGGCTGCGGCCAATGAGGAATAAATTGAGAGCGAGGCAAACGGCGAGCATGAGCTCTATTTTGAACAAGATGAAAATGAGCAGCTGGATGCGGGAGACCATCAGCAACAATATCAACGAGGAAAAAATCAGAAGAAAGCTGGCTTGATCGGAAGGACGCATCTAACGTCCCGCTCAGTGCAAGAACGAGGCCTGTTGTAGGAAATTCTGATACAAGAGTAGTTTTGATTCCAGCTTCGGTCAGCAGGGCCCAAGTTTGATAGATCCACGCATGAGCTGCAGCGGCTTTTCCAGATTCCTCCAAGGGAAGAGGGAGATCTTCTTTCCAAGCTTTAATCCATTCTCCACTGGGGAAATGTTTTTCTGGTAAATAAAAAAAGACTTGCATCAGGCTAGATACGTTAACTAAGTTCTGCCCCAAGGTGAATGTTTTTTGAGCATGAATATTTATTCATGTTTGAGACTTATACCATCTCCCTAAAATAACTGGACCATCTGACTTGTTGTTTTGGCGCTGAGCTTCGTTGTCAGATCTGGCGTTATGTTCGCATAGCGCTGCACTCTTCCGCCTTGCTCAACACCAAACTTCCAGCGTCTTATAGTCCAATTGTTAAAGATGTAATGACTATTGCTCCTGCGAGAAACCCAACTGCTGAAGAAAACCAGCAAATCAGAAATTTGATCAAAGAGGCATTTGTGGTCCGTTACGGACGTGAGAATGCGGAGCGATCGTTGCCTGCAATTGATGCGCCAGAAAATTTAACTCGGCCTGTCAGAATGACTGACTTGTCGGGTGCTTTTGAGCAAGCTAGCGAGTGGATGGAGCAGAATGCTGCTCTCGTTCAGAATGACGAATCTTTTTCAACGGGCCCTTTCAACCGCGAAGTGCAACACGTGAAAAAAAATAGAAAGGCTACATGATGATGGTAATCTTTAAGGTGTCAAAACCAAGGAGATTATCATGGCCAGAGGCTATCATCATGTAACCAGAGACAAACGATCTCAAA
>JAPLTJ010000091.1 GCA_026398175.1 Verrucomicrobiia bacterium
CCATCTAATTCTTCCTTGCCTGCTCGCTTTCCTGTTCCTACCCTCAAGTCTAACCTAACAAAAAGTAACACACCTTTGAGTAACCCATAATGCTAGCTTTTCAGAGCAGAGTGTTGCACTTCACTTTTGAAACGGCGTCTTGATTAACAGCGTTATAAATTGGATACCGTGTTACACCCAATAACGATCCAGGGCCTGATGGCGTAGGTGGCTTAGAAAACTTTTTAAAAAATGCGATCAAGGAATCAATCTTGTTTTGAGGAAGAGAATAATGCTCATCTTTGATAAATCTCGAAAGCGGAGCATGCCAATTTTGCAGAGTATTTTTTGTATCATTCCTACTTCCTATATCACCACGATCAGCATTTGTAATGAGATAATTTCTAAGAGTTGCGAGAGCCGCATAAGCTTGCTGCTGTTCTGGAACATTAGCACTCTTCAAGGAGGGAAGCATTGTTCTTAAGAACTTGAGTGCATCAAGAACACGAAAAGAGTCAATAGCATTTTGATCATTACCAAAACTCCAACGATAAAATGGATCTGACATGAGGTTGGTCACGGGAGAGTCTAAAAACTTTAGCGTGTGCGAAAGAGAATCCACTCGTGCATCAGTTAAATGCTGGATAGTACTGGTGACTCGATCGCACTGCAATGGCGAGTCCACAAGAGATCGGCTGCTACTAGAAGGTGACTCCAAGTCAGAGAGAGATTTTTTTAAGTGCTCAACTTTTTGCAGATCGGTATGTGCAAAATCTTGATAAGAACCAGCGGCCCTCATTTGTGTTCTGATTATTACTGCTTCTAAAATTCGATAGAAGGTATAAAATCCGATGGTCGCTATCGTATAAACTCCAGCGCTCCATCTAGTCTTAGTGTAAACCTCTTCAGCAGAAATTGTCCCTTGATTATAGTCAAGGAGGTTGCTGCAAAAACTACGCGTTATAGCAGCTACAATATCAGGTCCAAAGCGCTCCAGAGCATCTTTAAAAGCTAGCAGTATAGGAGTCATCCTCGGATGAGAAGTTAATTCTGCTGCTCGTTGTTCCAGGGATCCTCGATAGAGTTTACTTTGAAAAAATCGCCAAGTTAGTTTTCTTGCTATAGCGCTTGGTAGGATAAAGAGACCAGCTATTCTAGAAAGTGTACCTAGTTTCAATTCGTACCAACCAGGCACATAATAAAAAACGTAGGGAATATCAAGCAACTGTCGAGTCACTCCATCAATATTTCTGATTGCCGGATGACTGTAACGAGGAACACGTTGAAGCAGCTGAGCCTGTAGATAAGGAGAAGCCACAAAAGCCGATACAAGATTAGCTGCGAGGCCAGCTCTCACGCAGTCATCAAATTTCACGGTGGGAAAAGCCCTTGGAAGAATAAGAGGAAATTGGATTCCGTCCGTAAGAGTGTTATTTATAAGTACGATAGGATGAAGAGGGTCGTAATGATTGTAGGGAACAATATCACTCAGGATTTTATTTTTTATTCTCCGACAGTCTTCTAATTGTTTAGCAGATTGAGCAATCAGTTGCTGAGGCAAATTGCTTTCTTCATCCTCTTGCTCTTCGAGCAAGACTTCATTATTCGCCATTGGGGTTACTTCTTCAGAATCTTCAATCTCACAGGCTTCCTTTGCTGCTGTTATTTTTGAGAGGACTTCTTCTTCTGATTCATTAGAAGAAGAGCTATTGGCAGGGTTCAACGCAGTGCTCAGGGCGGCAGAAAGAGCTTCCAGCGCCTCACGCTTACGACCGTCCAGACAAGTAAAATAATTTAGTGAAATAGAATCACACCGTTCAAGTGCTTCCTGAATTTCTTGCTGAGAAGCAATCAAGCTCTGATGAGGTAATTCATTCCTCTCTCTCTGCAGAGGAGGCTGCCTGGTGCCTCCTGATTCTCCAGTCGTGGAACCACTCAGAATAGATCTGCGGCTATTTTGCTGTATTCTTGATAACGACGCAGGGCTTTGAATACCAGCCTGCAATTGATTTTGAGATGTCTTAACCCGAAGAGCAGGAGAAGAGGAAGCTACTGTTTCTCCAGTCGTGCAACCACTAATGTTGTTGCTCTCTTGATTTGGCGGCGTAATAATTCCATCAGTAGCCTCTCTCTCATGCTCTTCTTCATTCCGTTGCAGTTGCTGTCTCTTGTCATCACTATCATCATCTCTATAGCTACCCTGATTATGGTCGCCTCTTCGCTGCCTATCCATCATCAAAGGAGAAGAGCCTCCTTCGCCAGAGCCTTTAAGAGACGCTAAAGAAGCCATAAGACAAAAAAGAAATATTTTATTCATAGAGAGAATCAAATTTAAAAGTTATAAAGCTAGCGTTGCATATAATTAGAGCGTGTCCGCTAAGCGCCAAAGGATCTTTTTAAGGGGATCCGAAGTCTAAAAAGATTTGGGCACAACAAGCGTAAAAAGCTGTTGTGCCCAAAATTGATAGGTTATAATGAGGTATGAAGATCGAAACAACCG
>JAPLTJ010000154.1 GCA_026398175.1 Verrucomicrobiia bacterium
ACTACTGTTTGTCACTAACAGATCTTTTGCCTGCTTGCAATGATGACTTGATGTCAAAATAAAATTGTTACTTCAAATTCAACGACCACCAATTTTACTAGCGTTAATCATTTCGTAGAAATGATTGACGTTGGTAGTTACATAAAATCAACATTTCGGAATTCACATTTTAACAGAATGTATTTTTTAGAAAAAGAGACCACTGAACATTTTGCCTCAGCACTCTTTACCCTTTTACTCTTTACTCATTACTTCGTCTGTTCACTAGCTTGTTATCAAGCTTTCAGAGCAGTGACTTTTAAAGCTACTGATTCCAAAATAAATTTTAGTTTTTCATGTTCAATCCAAGAGTAACAGCTCGCTATTCAATGCCAGTAGGAGGGGACTTGGACACCTCCGATTTGCAAGGAATTGGAGTCTATCGTGGAAGGGAAATTAAAAAATCGAAGGTCAATGACGATATTGATTTTGGGATTCACGCAGATGAGGACGATCATGAGGGGCAGTCCTCGGGGAGTACCAAGGGAGAATTAAAAACAAAATTTCAAGAGCGTGAAAAAGAGGCCTTTTCCGATCAGCAAGAAAATCTTCCTGACTTTAATGAATTTGCTGATTCTCCTGAGTTTAAAAAATTCATGGCTCAATTACGGAAGGGGCAGCGCAGTGATACCTATCAAGATATTCAGGATGCTTTAAATACTGCTTTCGATGATCCTACATTAAAGCATGCAGCTCTTGTTGGCGCTATTAAGCTTCTCGAAGGACAGCCCGAGCAAGAAGAATTAAAAGGGCTATTACAACAAATACTCAAAGAACTACTCGACAGCAGTGGCGCAGAGGTGCGAGCTGGCTATAACGTTTCTCTTGTTGCTGAAGCGATGTCAAAAGGGGAAACAGACCTTATTGCTCAACTTCGAGATTTTTATTGTCAGGTTGTTTTTAGTGATCAAAGTCTTGTTAATACCTATCACGCCATCATGAACGATTTCCCTGATAAGGTGGAGCGAGAAAAAGAAGGGGAAGAAAAAAAGAACAAACAACATCAAGCGCCAGAAGAAGTTGATGGCCCTGAAGGGCAAGCGCGATTAGAAAAAGCATTAGAATTCTTAATGAAAGCATTAGGTGCAGAATTAAAATCCAATCGGCCTTCCCTAGAACCGGGTCTGCTTAAAAAGGTTTTGGATGGACTTTGTGAAATGGAATTTTTCAGCAACACTTATCGTTCGTTTTTGGAAATGCTAACCAAGTTAAATGGAGAGTGCCAAACAGTTCCAGTGAAGCCATCGCGTCTGATCAACGAAATATTGAACCGTGTCATACAAGATAAGATTAGCGATGAAGAGTTTCTAAAAATAGCACAGCAATTTAATGTTCCTCCGTTAGAACTCTCTATTCATTTTTTAACCAGGGTTTACGAGATGGTTCGTCTTTTTCCAGAACGTGTTTTTCCGAATGGAAAAAATAGAGATGTTTGTTTAACTGCTATTCAACATGCTCTAGACTCTGCCATAGCAAGAGAAAGTGAGGTAGCGTAGAGCATGTCCCAAAACGCCTCAAATCGCGCACTGCGTCGTCGCTGTGGTGCTCGCCGCTTCACGTATTTCAATACGCTCAGCGTCTGTGCTCCTCGCTCCTGGCATTGCATCGATTTTAGGCATTTTTGAACACGCTCTCAACAGCCACTTTTTCCTGTAACCTGTAGCCTTTAACCTGTAGCCTGCACAAATGATTTCCGAAGTTATTAAAGAATTTTGTAATCAGTACGGCCTTAAGGGCGTTTCGATGGAAGAGGGAGGAAAGCTGCGTCTCTCCATTGAGGGAATTGGTGAACTTCAGTTTCTTCACCAAAAAAACAAATTGCTCGTAGGTTTGACCAGGAAAATTGAAAATTTTTATTTGTTCAGTGCGCAAAAAATTTTAGCAATGTGTCACTATAAAGAACCTCACTTTCACGCTCTTCATGCACAACTTAACAATGACATGCTTGGGATTTTTTATCTTTTTGATGAGAATGAAGTGACAACGGCTCTCCTTTCTCAAGCTTTAGATGCATTAACTGAGACGATGGATAAGGCTTTGCAGTAAAGAGTAGAGAGTAAAGGGTAAAGAGTATTTTTAGGTTGGAAATAAAATCAGTATTTCGAAATTCATGTTTTAAAACGATCTGTTTTTTAGAAAAAGAGACTACAAAAAATTTTGCCTCAGCACTCTTTACCCTTTACTCTTTTCCCCATGCCCATTGAAGGTCTTTCACCATTTGATTTTACGTCAGGGATTATTGCTGTTACTCAGTTTGTCCCTTCTGCTGCCTTGCCCAAAGAAGATCTTTCGCGTCCATCAGTAGGAGAGATTTCAGTTGGAAGTAAATTGGAAGAACTTTTTAAAAGTCATCAACTTGATGAAGTGGAGACAAGCTCCATGAATCTTCCCCCTGAGACACTCAAAATTTTATCAAAGGAATCGCTCAAGTCACTGATTACGGATATGGCTCCTCTCCTTGAGGCGGCAGGAGGAATTGCTCCCATCCATGATATTGCTCGTGTTCAAGAGATGCTCCAAGAAGAGTTCATGAATCACGAATTATTATCCGCTTTTCGTCGAGCTATTCTTGGGGGCTAGGCATCGCTTTGCGATGCCGGTTCGCAGTTCGTAGTTGACAGAAAATTTTAGATCTACAGTTTTAAAATAAATGGCCCTTTCAACCGCGAAGTGCAACAGCGAATAAAAAATAGAAAGGCTACATGATGCTGGTAATCTCAGAGGTGAGAAACCGAGGAGATTATCATGGCCAGAGTCTATCATCATGTAACCAGAGACACCCGATGCCAAAT
>JAPLTJ010000147.1 GCA_026398175.1 Verrucomicrobiia bacterium
CATCTAATTCTTCCTTGCCTGCTCGCTTTCCTGTTCCTACCCTCAAGTCTAACCTAACAAAAAGTAACACACCTTTGAGTAACCCATAATGCTAGCTTTTCAGAGCAGAGTGTTGCACTTCACTTTTGAAACGGCGACTGTCAAAATTAGAAAAGTTTTTTAATAGTGTTTCATAGATGGCGCCAGCCACTCATTACTCGTTACTTTGTCTGTAGTTGCATTGAGTATCAAACAACACTAAATTTTCATTTCCAAAAATCAACCTTCCGGGACAAACTCTACCTATGCCTCTCTCAACTTCACGAGTTCCACTCATCATTGCTGGCCGTCCTTTTTCATCGAGGCTCTTTTTGGGAACAGGAAAATTTTCTTCTGGTTCTCTCATGCGTGATGCTCTCGAAGCAAGTGGCGCTGAGATTGTCACAGTAGCTTTGCGACGAGCTGACCTGACTGAAAAAAAAGATCCTTTTGCGAATATCCTCGAATTTTTAGATCCTGAAAAATATTTGCTCCTTCCCAATACAAGTGGAGCCAACACGGCTGAAGAGGCTGTGCGTCTCGCTCGGCTCGCTGTGGCGGCAGGATTGCCTTCTTGGGTGAAGCTCGAGATCCATCCTGATCCTCACTACTTACTTCCAGATCCCATTGAAACATTGAAAGCGACGGAGATCTTGGTGAAGGAAGGGTTCACTGTTCTTCCTTACATCAATGCTGATCCGGTCCTGGCCAAACGCTTGCAGGATGCCGGTGCAGCGACGGTGATGCCGTTGGGAGCGCCGATTGGTTCTAATCGTGGTATCGAGACGCGGGCTATGATTGAAATTATTATTGCTCAAGCCACGGTGCCCGTTGTTGTCGATGCCGGCCTCGGAGCCCCTAGTCATGTGGCTGAAGCGATTGAAATGGGCGCTGATGCTGTCTTGGTTAATACAGCCATTGCTGCGGCAACGGATCCTGTGCGCATGGCACGAGCTTTTCGTATGGCTGTGGAGAGTGCCTCGGAAGCAGTCGCTGCGGGTTTGCCCGGCAAGGCTGATCATGCGGTGGCGACGAGTCCCCTTACAGGGTTCTTAAGAAAAAAGAATTCACAGGGATAGAAGCGATAGAAGGGATGTTGAAAATTAATATTTGCAGTTTTAGTTTTTGAAATGAGATTTCCATAATTTCAAGCGGTGTTTTAAAAAATTTTATTTCAATTTGTAAAAAATTCTTTTTATCCCTTCCATCGCTGTGAATTTCTTCCTGTAATCTGCTCCCATGTCCGAAACCTTAACTCCCATGATGCAGCAATATCATTTGCTGCGACGTGATCTGCCGCCAGACACGATCTTGTTATTTCGGTTGGGAGATTTTTATGAAATGTTTTTTGAGGATGCTATTCAAGCGGCTCCTATTCTCAATGTTTCACTCACCAAGCGAGGGGAGACGCCGATGTGTGGCGTGCCGCATCATGCCGCACGTGGCTATCTTGAAAAATTGTTGCGCGCCGGAAAGCGTGTGGCTCTCTGCGAGCAAGTAGGAGAGGTTCAGACTGGCAAGCTGGTCAAACGCGAAATCACGCGCATCTTGAGCCCTGGCACCTTAGAAGATGCCGGCTTGGAGGAGGGGGAACATAATTTTACAGCCATCATTTTTCCGATGAAGTCATCCGATCAGGCAGCGATCGCTTACGGTCTCGCCTACGCCGATGTCAGTACGGGAGAATTTTTTGTTACGACGCTTCCACATGAAGAGGGGCTCCTGAATGAATTAGCAGCCATTTCTCCTGCTGAAATACTAGCGCCACGAAGCTGGGAGGATTCCTTAAAAAAACTCAAAGGACGATGGCCGCGCTTAGAGCTTTTAGACGATTATCTTTTTGATGAATTGGGAAGCGCGGAAATGTTGCGTTCTCATTTCAAAGTTCAGTCGCTCGATGGTTTTGGATGCGGCGATCTTCAAAGTGGCATCGTTGCTGCTGGGGCACTCATTCATTATCTTACACGGCATCTGCGTCGTGATGTTGCTCACCTGGTTTCCTTGAGGCCCTACCGTCATCACGACCATTTGTTGATCGATACCGCCACGCAATCACATTTAGAATTAGTCTCTTCGCGCGCCGGACAAGCGATGACGTTGTTCTCGGCACTTCATCGTACTAAAACTCCCATGGGGAGCCGGCTCTTGCGTGATTGGATTTTGCATCCGCTCTGTGATCGTACTGCTATTGAAGCGAGGCAAGAGGTGATAGCTCTTTTTTTAGATCAACCACTTTCTTTAAAAGAGCTGCGTGAAACATTCGCTGGTATTCGAGATATCGAGCGTTCCGTCTCACGCTTGAGTCAAAACTCAGGCAATGCTCGTGACTTGGCAGCCCTGGGAAGCTCATTGAGAGAACTTCCGAAGCTTCGTGATCTTTTAGAAAAAATGAAGAGTCTATCTCGATGTGACGCTCCTTTGTTGACGTCGCTTGCTTTAGGACTGCATGATTTGAAGGAATTGAGAACGACTTTGGAACGAGCCATCGTGGAAGAGCCACCAGCCATCACGAAGGAAGGAGGTATGATCCGTGTTGGTTTTGATGCGATGTTGGATGAGTTGCGCGCGGCTTCCACCGAAGGAAAAGAATGGATTGCGAGTTTGCAGGAAAAAGAAATTCAACGCACTGGCATCAAGTCGCTCAAGGTTCGCTTCAATGCCGTCTTTGGCTATTTCATTGAAGTGACGACAGCCAATCTCGCACAAGTCCCAGCTGATTATCATCGCAAGCAGACTACAGCGAATGGAGAGCGTTTCATCACGCCAGAGCTTAAAGAGATGGAAGGGAAAATTTTGGGAGCGCAAGAGCGATCTTGTGCTTTGGAATTGCAGCTTTTTCAACGACTGCGAGCCACCGTGTTGGAGGAGCTTCCCCTCATCCAAGAAGCTGCCAAGGCTGCTGGAACCTTGGATCTGCTGGCATCACTTGCGGAGACGGCTCGCTTGTTTGGTTATGGCCGTCCTCAATTTGAGGAAGGGGGTCGCTTTTTTGTGAAGGAGGGACGCCATCCTGTCTTGGATCAAATGACACGCGGAAAAAGTTTTGTCCCCAACGATACTAATCTCGATGCCGCGGCGCATCGCATGGCTATTATCACCGGCCCAAACATGGCCGGTAAATCAACTTACCTCAAACAGGTAGCACTCCTCACGATCATGGCGCAAATGGGAAGCTATGTTCCTGCGGAGCAGATGCAGCTTGGTTTGGTAGACCGTCTCTTTACGCGGGTGGGAGCGAGCGATGATCTCTCTCGCGGGCAATCCACTTTTATGGTGGAGATGAATGAGACCGCCAACATTCTTCACAATGCGACTGAGAGAAGTCTTGTGCTGCTGGATGAAATTGGGCGTGGAACTGCAACCTTTGATGGATTGTCGCTTGCGTGGAGTATTGCGGAATATCTTCATGATGTCACCCAAGCGCGCACGATGTTTGCGACACACTATCACGAGCTTCCTGACTTGGCTCGCACGCGTTCTGGCGTGATGAACTTGAATGTTGCTGTGCGCGAATATCAGGATGAAATTATTTTCTTGCACAAAATTGTCGAAGGAGCCGCTGATCGAAGCTATGGCATTCAAGTGGCTCGCCTCGCCGGTGTGCCTCCCATGGTCATTGAACGAGCCAAAGAAATTTTAACTAATTTAGAAAAAGCGGAATTGAATGCCGATGGCCGTCCCCAGTTGGCTTTGCATGAGATTCCATTTCGGCCTCGACGTCCTCGAGCTAAGCAGGAAGATCAAGGGCCGACGTTATTTGATGGTCTCGTTTAGGTTAAAATATTTTAGCAGCCTCTAGTTGCTAAATTGCCTTTTTTCTTTTATGGTTTCCCATGGCTAAAAAAGTTCTCTCTTCCCACTCAATAGGCAAAATTGTCATTCTTGATTTTGGATCGCAATACACGCAGGTGATTGCACGGCGCGTTCGAGAATCTCAAATTTTTTCGGAGGTTTTACCTCATACCGTCAAAGCCTCACAGCTGGCTCAAGACAGCACAATTTGTGGCATTATTTTATCAGGAGGGCCTGCTAGTGTTTATGGAGCAAAGGCCCCAGCGCTCGATAAAAAAATCTATCAATTGGGAATTCCGATTTTAGGAATTTGTTACGGCATGCAGCTCTTGGCGCATGACTTGGGTGGAAAGGTGGCCCGTTCAGAACGCCGTGAATATGGGCAGGGGGAGCTCACCGTTAAAAAAACAGGACTTCTTTTTAAGAAATTGAGTCGCAAGCTTGAAGTCTGGAACAGTCATGGAGATCACATCGAAAAATTGCCCAAAGGTTTCGTCGCATTGGGAACAACTGAAAATGCTCCACATGCAGTCATCGGTGATGAGAAGCGTCACATTTATGGATTGCAATTTCATCCTGAGGTAGCTCACACGCCTCAAGGAAAAGAAATTTTAAATAATTTTCTTTTTGAAATTTGTCGTTGTCCTGCAACGTGGACCATGGGCTCTTTTATTGAGGATGCCTGCCAAAAAATTCGAGCGCAGGTTGGAAATGGGCGCGTCATTCTAGGACTCAGCGGCGGTGTTGATTCTTCGGTGGCTGCTGCCTTGATTCACAAAGCGATTGGAGATCAGTTGACTTGTATTTTTGTCGACAATGGATTGCTTCGCGCTGGGGAGCGCCAAGCCGTTCAAGATCTTTTTGAGCGTAATTTTAAGATGAAGCTCAAAGTGGCTTCAGCAGAAAAGCAATTTCTCTCCAAGCTGCGCGGAGTGAGCGATCCAGAACGGAAGCGGAAAATTATTGGAAAAGAATTTATTCAGGTTTTTGAAAAATGTGCTTCGGACTTGCAGCGTTCTTCCAAGAAGGGCGCAGCTCCTTTTAAATTCTTGGCGCAAGGAACACTTTATCCTGACGTGATCGAAAGTGTGCCGATTGGCGATAATCCTGCAGCTTTGATCAAGAGCCATCACAATGTCGGCGGTCTTCCAAAAAATATGAAGATGGAGCTTGTAGAGCCGCTCCGTCAACTGTTCAAAGATGAAGTGCGCGAAGTTGGACGCGAGCTCGGTTTGCCACGCGAAGTCGTCGATCGACAACCGTTCCCTGGGCCTGGTCTGGCTGTGCGCGTCATCGGGACAATCACTCCAAGCGGCCTCAAAATCTTGCGCGCCGCTGATGCGATTGTCATTGAGGAAATGAGAGCCTCCGATTGGTACTACAAAGTCTGGCAATCGTTTGCAGTTTTGCTTCCTGTACAGTCAGTCGGTGTGATGGGAGATGAACGAACTTATGATTACACGATCGCTCTTCGTGTCGTGGAGAGCCAAGATGGCATGACGGCCAACTGGGTCGATCTTCCCAGCTCGCTCCTCGGAAAAATTTCCAGCCGAATTATTAATGAAGTGAAAGGGGTGAATCGCTGCGTGTACGATATATCGAATAAGCCGCCGGCGACCATCGAATGGGAATAAACCTATTGTAAATTCTACTGCTGCAGCGCAGGACTGCGTCACTCCGGTGCTCGCGTCCTCGAGTATTATCTATACACTGCGGTGCTGTGCTCCTCGTTCCTTGTCCTGCATCTGCAGCAGCGAATTTCCAATAGCTTTATCCGCGTAGTTTGTGTGTCATTGCACCTTGTATTTCATCCACCTTGGCAAATTTCGATGAGTGGTGAATTTTTTCCTGTAGCCTGCAGCCTGTAGCCTGTAGCCTGTTTTGATGAAATCAAGAAGAGCTATCTATCCTGGGAGTTTTGATCCGGTGACCAATGGTCATCTCGATCTCATTGAGCGGGCGTTGAAAATTTTTGATGAAGTGATCGTGGCAGTCGCTCACAACGCCGAGAAGAAGCCGCTCTTTTCAACGGAAGAACGCATTGATCTTTTGAAAAAAAGTTTGGGGGATCGCCCAAAGCTGATGCTGGAACCGTTAGAAGGATTGTTAGTCGATGCGGCAAGAAACAGAGAAGCCTTTGTGGTGATTCGTGGATTGCGAGCGGTTTCTGATTTTGAATTTGAATTTCAAATGGCTCTCACTAATCGTCGCCTCGAGCCAAAAGTGGAAACAATTTTCTTAGCGCCTCGCGAAGACTGTATTTTTCTGAGTTCGCGGATCGTCAAAGAAGTGGCATCCCTTGGTGGAGATGTAACTCCTTTTGTGCCCCAGGCTGTTGTGGAGGCGCTACGAGGAAAATTTAGCGCTAAATAAATTCATAGAGAGTTTCACCATCCGTCCCATGTCCGATTAGGATCATGCTATGGAGTTGGTGGTGCTACATATCCTAATGCGTTTGCGACATTCAATCGTCCACCACTGATTAACTTTTTTTGAAGAGAAGGAACTTTAGCGGTAGTAGCGAGAAGACGAGCTATTAAGTTGTTGTAAGATTTCTTCGGAAATTGTGCTGTCATGAGTGCGAGTGTTCCGGTTACAAAAGGTGCAGCAGCTGATGTGCCATTCATGTAGGCGTAAGCAGAGTCGGGTGTCCTGCCTGTGCGACCTATAAAACCAGAATCAGGGTTGGGAATAGGACCTCCATAGGTAGAAAAAATAGATTCTCCGGGAGCCGCTAAGTCCACGGAATGAGCTCCGTAGTTTGAAAAGGAAGCCAGGTCAGGGGCGTCGGCACTTGCAATTTCTGCTTGTGGATAGATTGCTTGCGCAGCAACAGAGACAATATTATCAAGAGAATAGCTAGCTGGATAAAATGGGTCCGTATCTGCATTCTTGCCATCATTTCCGGCGGCACAGACAGCAATGACTCCTTGCTTTTGGGCACGCTGAAAGGAGTCATGTCCAGCAAAGTTCCAATCATAACTACCAAAGCTACAATTGATAATTTTAGCTCCATGGTCGATCGCATAGTCGATACAGACGATTTCATCACCTAGTGTTCCAGCGCCTTGACTGTCTAAAAATTTGCATGCCATGAGTTGAACTTTCCAAGCAACACCACAAGCGCCAATTCCATTATTGCCACTAGCACCAATAATTCCAGCGCACATCGTCCCGTGACCATTGTCATCCATGGGATCATTATTGTTAGCATGCGCATTCCAGCCGTGAAAATTATTAGCAGTTTTTGGATCTCGATTATTCCACATGTTAGCAGCTAGATCTTCATGAGTGTAACGAATGCCAGAATCAATCACAGCTACGATGACGGCAGAAGCATCTGTTCGGACATTCCAAGCATCGAAAGCATCAATGCCGTAAGTAGGGATTGTATTTCTTCCTCCTCCAAAATAACGAAAATCTAAAAATTTATAAAGTCCCCATTGGTTACTAAAAAGCGAATCATTAGGTATCGAAGATGTATGCACAATGCCATCGGGTTCACCAGTGCCAGCAGTCGCTTGAGTAGAAGATTGAAGAGTCGCAGGGAGTGCATCGAGTGAAGCAGTCTCTGCTAAATCAACACGATAGAGAGGAGCATTATCAGTGACTCGTTCCATCGAGGTAACTTGATTGCCGAGGCTATTAAAAAAAGTTTGAGGATCTTCTCCTGGAGCCAAAGTGACAAGGAAATGATCGGCTGCCATTTCTTGACGCAGGACGACGAAATCATTTTGAGTATCAATAATTTCTTCGGTGCGAATGTTGGGATATTTAAAATGAGTCTTGAGAATACGGAGGCGTGTTTTTTGACCAGGCTCCGGACCCTCTGTTTCTGAGGCTTCAGCGACGATGGCTCCTGGAAATTCACGAAGCTCTTCAGCTGATGGTTTGTTGAGTGGCGATGGTTCTAGCGGAATGCCTCGTCGCACTTGCGGCGCCAGAGCAAGATCTGGAGCAGTTACCAAGAGCTTTGGTTGCTTGTGGTATTGCGATTTTTCGAGTTTAACTACCGAGCGTTCTTTTTTATTAATATGGAAAGTGCTCTGTTTCCAAGCAACCACTTCTAGCGTGATCGTAATGAATAAAAACAGGAGAGAAAGAAGGGGATATGATATTTTTTCATAAAAAATATTCTGAAATCTAATTCAATTTTCTTGTAAAACAACTTTTCTTTTTCTTTAGAGCAGAACGATGCTATTGTTGTGACTCCATGAATAAAGGTATTACAGTCCATCTCCATCATATTCCTGAAAATGAATCGCTGCATTTGACAGGGGAAGCGAATTCAGTAGCACTCGATCTTGAGGAAGCAGGGATAGGAGCTGTCGGCCCGCTTTTTTATGATCTGCAAGTTGGTATTTCTGATGGTGGTCTTTTTGCCACTGGAACTCTTTCTCAAACAATGAGGATGACGTGTGTTGGTTGCCTGGAATTTTTTGAGTGGCAGTTCGAGACCAAAGAATTCGCCATGCAAAAAGAACTTTCCGGATCGGAGTTAGTTGACTTGACCCCGGAAGTGAGAGAGGATATACATCTTCTTCTGCCCATGCATCCCCGATGCACTTTGGGTGGAAATAAATGCCCAGCACAGTTTCCGCAAAGACTTGTTTCCTCTTCAGAAATTTCGGAAATTCGTTCAGTCTGGGCGGCACTTGATAACATAACACACTAATAACCTCATGGGAGTCCCAAAACGTAAAGTTTCTAAAATGCGCTTGCGCACGCGCAAAGCAGCTAATCGCTGGCATGCACCAAGTCTTGGTAAATGCCCGACATGCGATGCACCAGTTCATTCTCACACGGTCTGTTCTGCTTGCGGTACTTACCGCAATCGTCAAATCCTCGACGTTACTCCAGCTTAATCAGCTGGAAAATGAATCAGCATTTCTATCACTCTGAAGCAAGATGAGAATTGTTCTCGATGCTATGGGGGGAGATCATGCTCCTGTCAATACCGTGGCAGGTGCTGTCTTGGCGCTTAAAGCGTATCCTAAAATCACCAGTCTATTTTTGACGGGTGATGAGGCTCTTTTGCGTGCTGAACTTGATAAACACAAGCTAAAAGACCCTCGACTTAAAATCATTCACACGACACAGGTCGTGGAGATGAATGATCAAGCCATCGAGGCCGTTCGACGAAAAAAAGATTCTTCGATCTCGCGTGCTGTTGACCTGATTAAAAAAGGAGAAGCAGATGCTGTTGTCAGTGCGGGTCACACAGGCGCTGCCGTGGCAGCGACGACGATTAAGCTTCGAACACTCGAAGGGATTGACCGACCCGGTATCGCAACCTATTTTCCTACGGAAAAAAATCTCTGCGTGCTCATGGATGCAGGAGCTAATTTGGATGCTCGACCGGAGCACCTCCTGCACTATGCGATCATGGGCTCGGTGCTTTCTGAATATATTCTCGGTTATAAAAATCCTTCCATTGGTTTGATGTCCATTGGGAGCGAGGATGTCAAGGGAAGCGGTTTTACAAAAGAAACTTTTAAGCTACTAAAAGCAAGTTCCTTGAATTTTCGAGGGAACATTGAAGGACATGATCTTTTTGAAAATCCAGTAGAAGTTGTCCTGTGCGACGGCTTCACTGGCAATGTTGTTTTAAAAACAGCGGAGGCAACGGCTTCTTTTATTGTTCACACGCTGAAAAAGGAGCTGACAAAAACACCGATTCGTATGGCTGGGGCGTGGCTAGCAAAAAATGCATTTCGTGCCATTCGTAATAAACTTAATCCTGACATCCATGGCGGCTCTCCGCTTTTAGGAATTAATGGAACTTGTATCATCGCTCATGGATCAAGCTCTGCAATGGCGATTAAGAATGCGATTCGGGTGGCTGCTGATTTTGTTGAACAAGGGATTAATCCTCGTATTGTAGAAGCATTGAAGGAATACAACTCTCAACGTTCCCTTGAGAGTTAGTTGTCAGTTGTCAGTAAGATTTCTAGATCGTTACTAATTTATAAGAACAACAAATTTTTATTTAAAACAATTAATTTGAATATGGGTGAACGATCTAAAAATACTGACAACCGACAACTGACAACTGACAAGTGTGACTACCTTGGTAGTCACCGATCAGCCTCCGTCCTTGGAACCGGAAGTTATGTTCCTGAAAGGATCATGACCAATGCTGAGCTTGAAAAAATGGTCGAAACGAATGACGAATGGATTCGGACGCGCACAGGAATTCGCGAGCGCCGTATTGGAGCTCCTCATGAAACGACAAGCGATATGGCTGCAGCCGCAGCACAATCGGCCTTGGAAAATGCAGGGATCACGGCTGGTGAACTCTCCATGATCATTTGTGCGACGGTGACGCCGGATATGTTTTTTCCCAACACCGCTTGTTTTGTTCAGGCAAAAATTGGAGCGACACAAGCAGTCTGTTTTGATGTGAGTGCTGCTTGTTCTGGCTTTCTCTATGCGATGGAAATAGCGCGGCAGTTTATTGCTGCTGGTACCTACAAAACTATTTTGGTGATTGGGGCTGATAAACTTTCGAGCATTGTCGATTGGACGGATCGAAACACGTGTGTTCTTTTTGGTGATGGCGCAGGAGCTGCGATTTTGCAACATCGTGAAGGAGCTCGCGGTATTATCACAACTTCGATGGGGAGTGATGGAAGACTCGCTGATATTTTGTACACCCCTGGAGGTGGAAGTGCTGCTCCTATCACGGCAGAAAATGTTCATGAAAAACTTTCCACCATTCGAATGAATGGACGGGAAACTTACAAGCAAGCCGTTAAGGCTATGATGGAATCATCTCAGCAAGCCTTGCGACAAGCCGGAGTGGCGATTGACCAAATCAAATGCATCATTCCTCATCAAGCAAACTTGCGCATCATTGAGGCCATCGCTGATCGTTTGGATGTTTCTCTGGAAAAATTTCATATCAATCTTGATCGTTATGGCAATACTTCGGCAGCAGCCGTGGCCATCGCTTTTGATGAGGCAGCTCGACAACAACGTTTTGAACGCGGAGATTTAATCCTCCTTGTGGTTTTCGGCGGAGGATTGACTTGGGCTGCTTCAGTAATCGAATGGTGAAGAAATTGACCACAAAGATTAAAAAATTTTAACGCAAAGAACGCAAAGAAAAACATGAAAAAATGCGCTGTGATAATAAGCCAAGAGTCTGATTTAAATGCGCTGCTGTGGATGCAGGACAAGGAACGAGGAGCGCAGCACCGCAGTGTATATAACATACTCGAGGACGCGAGCACCGGAGTGACGCAGTCCTGCGCCTCAGCAGTAGCATTTAAATAGACTCTATGAATACTATCTTAATTGGCTCCCAATGGGGCGACGAAGGCAAAGGAAAAATTATTGATGTGCTGACGGAAGATACTGACATCGTCGTTCGCAGTCAGGGCGGAAACAATGCAGGGCACACCATTGTGAGCGAAAATAAAAAATATATTCTGCACCTCATTCCTTCTGGAATTTTGCGGCGAGGAAAAGTTTGTGTGATTGGCAATGGTGTCGTCATCGATCCGCTAGCTCTGGTGAAAGAAATTGAAGGTCTTCGTGTTCAAGGGATCAAGGTGAGTAATAATCTTATCATCAGTGAAAGTGCTCACCTTGTGATGCCTTACCATCGTGCTATTGACGAAGGGCGAGAGCATCTGAAAGGAAAAAATAAAATTGGAACAACCAAGCGTGGTATCGGCCCTGCCTACGGAGACAAAGCCGCTCGTGTTGGAATGCGCTTGGCAGATTTGATGAGGCCTGAAGTTTTTGAAAAAAAACTTAAGATGCGCCTCAAAGAAAATAATCTTGTTCTGAAAAGTTTTGGCGAGAAGCCACTCTCGTTTGAAAAAGTTCTGAAGGAATATCAGGGCGCAGCAAAGCAGCTAAAGCCTTTTGTGATGAACACGGTTGCCTATTTGCATGAGGCGATGGCCAAGAAAAAGAATATTCTTTTTGAAGGAGCGCAAGGGACTTTTCTCGATTTGGATCACGGAACCTATCCTTTTGTCACCAGCTCCAACACAACTTCTGGCGGTGCTTGTACAGGATCAGGAGTTCCTCCTAATCGGATTGATTCTGTGGTTGGAGTTTTGAAAGCTTATACCACTCGTGTAGGTGAGGGACCTCTTCCCACAGAAGATGTTGCCGTGAGCGAGATGCTTCATCAGATGGGGCGCGAATTTGGAGCAACGACAGGACGTGCTCGCCGTTGCGGTTGGTTTGATGCCGTCGCAGCTCACTACGCCACGATGGTCAATGGAGTAGATCATCTCGCGATTACCAATGTTGATGGATTGGATAACGTCAAAGAAATTTCAATTTGTACTGGTTATCGCATCGATGGTCGTGGGAAAGTGCTGACCATTCCTCCAACAGATGCCGAAGAGCTCGCTCGCTGTAAGCCTGTCTACAAGAAGATGCCAGGGTGGATGACCCCAACGCATGAGTGCAAAAAATATAAAGATCTTCCTCTCAAGGCGCGTCAGTACCTGGAAACGATTGCTAAACTCACAGGAGCGAAGCTCTGGATCGTGAGCGTTGGCCCAGGTCGCGAGCAGACGATGTGGCTGGCGTCGTAACGATGTGACGACGCTGTAAAGAGTAACGGGTAATGGGTGACGAGTATTTTATGAAATACAAATCGAGCTTAAGCCCAAAGCAGAAAAAGATTTGAAGTTACTTTCTTCCGTCTATCGTAGTCAAGTGATTGAAAAGCTGAGATGGCTTGAAGATCATCTTCGTGGAGATGTAAAAAAACTTACTAACTTTACTCCTGAGTATCGGATGAGATCAGGAGATTATCGTGTTCTTTTTGAGGTCGCAAAAGATACGATAGTAGTTTACCGTATTCTTCATAGGCGCGAAGTCTATCGTTAATATTCAAGAATGCTATGATTTTAAGTCCACAAGTTATCGAAAAAGAGGAAAAAAAAGAATTCGTTGTCATCCCTTATCAAGAGTTTACCCTCATCAAGCAGTCTCTTGAGGATTATGAAGACTTATGCTTTTTTCGTAAGGAAAAACTATCTGCGATTGGAGAAGCTACGCGATCATTGGATGATATTCTCGAAGACGGTGAATAGAAAATGACCATCACTCACCTCTGGACACGACTGACTTCCAAGCAGCACGAGGATGCCTGGGTGGAGCGGCTTCTTTTTGCAGGGCCTGAGAATCTTGTCATCAAAGCCTTTCCTGCGTCCCGCACGTTGCGACTGCAAATTTATACGAATGAGGCACTGTCAAAACGCCTTGTGAAACTTTTTGGTGGTTCCGTGCGTCCTTTTCGAATGGCGACCTGGAAGCCTCCTGAAATCAAGCGTTCCATCCCTCTCAAGATTGCAGGTGGACTGAGATTGCACAATGATCGTGAATTGTTCTTAGAGGATCGTAAAAAGAAAACAGGTTATCCTTTGCTCATTCCGGCCGAGATGGCCTTTGGAACAGGAGAGCATGCCACGACGAGAAGTTGTCTTCGCATACTCAGTGGCATTGCTTCTGAAGTTCCTCAAAAAAACTGGTCCTTCCTGGATCTTGGAACTGGTTCGGGAATTTTAGCGCTAGCTGCTGAATTATTCGGAGCTCAAAAAATTCTTGGGATCGATTTTGATCAGCGTTGCGTGAAGGTGTCGCGAGCGAATGCTAAAGCGAATCAACTTTTGAAAACCAAGTGGGAGCATGCTGATCTGCTGCAGTGGAAGATCCCAGGAACGTGGCAGGTGATTGCTGCTAATATTTATTCCTCGGTTCTCAGCGTTGCCGCTCCCAAAATTGTGAAGGCACTGGCTCCTCAAGGCCATTTGATCCTCTCAGGAATTCTTGCTTGTGAGATCAGTGAGGTCGAAAAACTTTTTTGCGACCTTGGTCTTAAAAAAGTGCGCGTGATCATCCAGGGAAAATGGGGGGCGTTGCAGTTGCAGTGTTATACCTTTCACGAATGATTTTTAGGAATTTCTACTTGTTGCAACTCGCTCGCTCCCGCGAGGCTGCCCCTTTGTGGGGCTGCCTTCGGCAGTGGATCCAGCGGCTGCCACGCCGCATGTATGCTTTTTCCTCTGGCTGCGTTGCCCTCACTGACCTTATGTACGTATAGCGCTGCGCTCGGTCGCCTTGCCAGAGAAAAAAGCTCCAGCGCATAAATTTTCTAAAACTCATCCGCAAAAGGTATATTAAAAAATGCTCAGGAAGAACAAACTTGTACTTGCGCTAAGAATAATTTATGCATGCCTTCTATGAAAATTAAAAACACCTTCCTGTTTATTTTTAGCATAGTTCTCCTTGCCTCAACTGCCTTGATGGCGGAGAGCTTCATTGTTATTAAAACTGTTGAACCACTCTCTCTCGGAAAATCTAATCCGTATAAAATTCCAACTCCAGGAATGCTTCCGAGTTATCCAGTAACGGCTTCAGAGTATTGTGCTTTTTTGCAGACTTATGCCTCAGATGAGTCTTGCTGGTTTTATTCTGAATATTATGACGGCGCTTTTATTGAGACATCACAAGATTGGATCTCACTTGCAGCAGATTGCATCTATCGTTCTGGAGATAGTCCGCATTATCATTATTGTGTGGTGGGAGATTATTTTACTAATGAAACTGACAAGAAAGGGAAGCCTCTGACTGAGGCAGGGCATCCGCTGAAGGATAGACATAGCCCCCAGAATTATATTATCGATGGCCTTCGATCTGAAAAAGTACGAGCTCAGTTCATGGCGCAGAGGCAGAAACCATCAGTGAAAGACGTTTGCGATTATTTGAATGATAAAATTCAAGGAGATGATGCTGGTGCTGCTGCCATCAAGGCTAATTATAATGGATCTTATGTGCTTACTGGATACAAGGACGAAAGCAATGTGTGTCAGGCGACTAGTTGGGAGTCATCTGTTGATCTATTATTTAAGCATGCTGATGAGATTGCTGCAGGTATTATCAGCAATGCTTCTTTATATCGCCGTTTCAAAAGTGAAGTGCAACACTCTGCTCTGAAAAGCTAGCATTATGGGTTACTCAAAGGTGTGTTACTTTTTGTTAGGTTAGACTTGAGGGTAGGAACAGGAAAGCGAGCAGGCAAGGAAGAATTAGATGGC
>JAPLTJ010000131.1 GCA_026398175.1 Verrucomicrobiia bacterium
GACTATAAGACGCTGGAAGTTTGGTGTTGAGCAAGGCGGAAGAGTGCAGCGCTATGCGAACATAACGCCAGATCTGACAACGAAGCTCAGCGCCAAAACAACAAGTCAGATGGTCCAGTTATTTTAGGGAGATGGTATAAGATAAGAAATCACTCTTGTCCAAAATGAAAATCAATAGAGAGGAACGCATTCTTTGCCCTGCAGCTCTATCTCGCTTGAAATGTTGAAGGGGCAGCAACTTTGTTTCTTCTCAACATTTTAACGCTTCAATGTTTCAACTCTGTTCATAGCAATAAAAAATGCTCTTTACCCTTTACTCGTTACTCTTTACTTCTTCTGGTCACCAAGCTGCCATCAATCTTTCAAGGTGTTGACTTTAAAAGCAAATGCTTCCTAACCAAAATCTCCATGAATCTTCATCCCAATCAAAAAATAGCAGGCGTTCTTATCCCACTCTTTTCAATACGAGGGAGCCTTGATCTCGGGATTGGTGATACCAGTGCGCTTGAAGAGGCAATTGTATGGGCTCAAGAAAATGGGTTTCACGCCTTGCAACTACTACCAATCAATGAATCAGGCACAAGCAATAGTCCTTACAGCGTCACGAGCGCCATGGCGCTAGAACCCTCAACGATCACGACGCATCCCTCTTGGATTCCAGAACTCAAATCAGAAACTTACGACCTCATCCTTGCCTCCTACGATCTTGTTTCCTTGCGCAACGGGCCAGTCAATTATCCTCTCGTCAGAAAATTAAAAAGAGAACTCCTCACCTCTGCCTGGGAATCTTTTAAAAATCATTTCTCCACATCTGAGCGAGCAAAAGATTATAAGCTCTTTCAAGAAGAACAATCCTGGTGGCTTCCTGACTACACGCTCTACCGCGTTCTATTGGAGCGCCACGGAGAAAATGATGATTTGCCTTCTTGGGAAGCCCCTCTCCAACAAGCTTCCACGGCTCACGCTTGGCTGGATCAACGTTCTGCAGAAGAACAAAAAAATCTCAAAGAGCGCCGCGATTTTTTTTCCTATGTGCAATGGATTGCTTTTGAACAATGGAAAAAAATCCGCAATTTTGCCGATGAATATAATGTGGCCCTGATTGGCGATGTGCCAACAGGAGTTAATTTAGGGAGCGCTGATGTTTTTTCAGCTCCTGAATTATTTGACCTCACGACTTTTGGGGGAGCTCCACCAGAAAAAGTTTTTCGCGCTGATCCTTTCACGATGCAATGGGGACAAAACTGGGGCATTCCCCTCTACCGTTGGGAAAAAATGTCGCGCGACAATTTTTTTTGGTGGCGCCACCGCCTCCGACATCTTCGCTCTCTGTTTCATCTCCTCCGCATCGATCATGCATTAGGCCTGTTTCGTATTTATTCTTTTCCTTGGAAGCCAGAAAATGATGCGCAATTTATTGACCTCTCTCATGAAGCAGCAAAAAAAATAACAGGCGGTCGCCTTCCGCAGTTTATAGATTGTGACGATGAGACACCAGAGCATCGCGCCCATAATCAGCGCCGTGGAGAAATGCTACTCCATCTTTTCTTAGAAGAGGCAGGGCCAGATCACCTCATCGCTGAAGATTTGGGAGAAACGCCTTCTTACGTTCCTGAAAGTTTAGAGAAGCTCCAAATTCCAGGATTTAAAATTCCTCTTTGGATACGCGATCACCAAGGTCAGATGCTCCCACCTCAAGAATATCCGAGAGTTTCAGTAGCCACCTATGCCACGCATGATCACGAACCATTTCGAAAACAGTGGGAAACATGGCAGGCAGAGGCTCAAAGCGAAGACCCCTCTTCAGGAAGATGGAAAACGCTCACTGAAATGTTGGCATTTATCGGATGCGAGCACGAAGATCCGATGACTCTCTATTCTGGAAAAATTCACGAGCAGCTTATAAAAGGTCTCTATGCTACCAACTCATGGCTTGCCATTGTCATGATCACCGACTTTTTTGGAAGCAAACAACAATTTAATACACCTGGTTCTCCCAGTTCACAAAATTGGCAAGAACGAATATCGCTTCCTATTAGCGAGTGGAATGAAAATTTTAGAGAAATTCTCACCGCATCTCACGAAGAGCTTCAGGCTAGTGGGCGACTGCTACCAACGTCCGTTGTCAGTGCCCCCCTGCCAAATAAATAAACTTTTTTCATAGTTTTGTTGCCATAAAAGTTATCTTTCGCTAGACTGAAGAGCCACTTTTTTTATCAAAACTTCATACAAAATATGCCTTCTATGTCAAACCTTACTAAACGTGATCTTGTAATGGCTATCAGTAATGAAACCGGGCTTATTCAAGCTGACGTTTTTGCTGTTATCCAAAAAACTCTTGACCATATTACTGACGCTCTTGCTCAAGGCCGCAATATTGAGCTTAGAAATTTCGGAGTTTTTGAAGTCCGTTTAACACGCGCTCGTGTTGGTCGCAATCCTAACCGACCAGAAGTTGACGTCACTATTCCTGCTCGTGCCACTGTAAAATTCAAGGCAGGAAAAATCATGCGTCAGCGCGTCCTCCTCCGTACTGAGGAATTAAAGAATACTACGACCTAACAAACTTCTGTTCGGTAGTCGTACTTTTTTAAGTTGCTTCCTTAAACGCTAGGCCGCGTCTCGTTATCGAGGTCAGTAATGAGTAATGGTTAATGAGTGAAATCTCATCGGTGAATTTTTGACTGTTTGCAATTTACTCTTTACCATTTACTCTTTACTCTTTACGCTCCTTCGTCTATTCAACCCCTTGTTATCTGGCAATAAAGGCCATTAATGTTGAAGATGGCGATTTCCAGACAGATTTTAGTTCCAACCATCAAGTGAAATCAAAAAATTTTTCTAAACCAGCTTCTTCCTGGATACGCCTGCGTGGCGTTGAACAAAACAACTTACAAGGTTTCGACCTCGATCTACCAACAGGATCACTCATTGTTGTTACTGGACCTAGCGGAAGCGGAAAATCGAGCCTCGCTTTTGATACCATTTATGCAGAAGGTCAACGCCGTTATGTTGAAACATTCAGTCCTTATACGCGTCAATTCCTTGACCGTATGGACAAACCAAGAGTGAAGTCAATTGAAGGCATTCCTCCCGCCATCGCTATTGAGCAAAATAATAGCGTTAAAACAACGCGCTCTACCGTTGGTACCATCACTGAAATTAATGACTATTTAAAACTCTTGATGGCCAGAGCTGCTAAAGCGACCTGCCCAAAGTGCCATCGCCCTGTTCAACCTGAATCTGCGGAATCAATCACCAAAGCCGTTCTTAAGACACTTTCAGGAGAGCACCTTTTTATCACCTTTCCTGTTTCAACAGGAAAACCTGTTGAAGAAAAAGAAGATGATGGGGTCTCGGCTTTTGAGGATTTTTCTCAATCTTCAACACCTCTCCTTCCTGCTGTAGTACGCCAGCCTGTCGATTTTTTTAATTTTTTACGCGAACAAGGCTATCTCCGCATTTGGATTGATGGAACGATTCATCGTACTGATGAGCCTCCAACCCTCAAGACCCTACCTTCCGTTGTTGCTGTTCTTCAAGATCGCTTAGAAATTAAAAAAGCGAACCAACAACGCCTCACAGAAGCAATCGAAGCTGCTCTTCACTTAGGCAAAGATCGCATCGCTTTTATTAATCCTGAAACAGGAACCATCCATCCCTTTTCTTCTGGATGGCATTGTGCTCATTGTGACGTTACGATTCGCCCACCCTCTCCTGGCCTTTTTAGTTTTAATAATCCTCTTGGCGCCTGCCCTGTCTGTCGTGGTTTTGGTCGCGTCGTCGGTTTTGATCTTAGCCGCATTATTCCTGATCGCTCCCTCAGCGTCGCCAGCGGGGTCATTAAACCTTTTCAAAGTGGCCAAGCACGCGACTCTCAGGGCGACTTACTTCGCGCTTGTGCTTTTAATGACATTGACGTTCATCTTCCCTTTGAAGAACTCTCTCCCAAAGACCAAGAATTTATTCTCCAAGGAGAATCAGGGGTTGATCTTTCCACAGAAGACCTTAAGGACAACAGCCGCTGGTATGGCGTTTATGGATTTTTTAAATGGTTTGAAAATAAAACGTACAAGATACACGTGCGGGTCTTCTTGAGTCGTTATCGTTCGTACAAACCGTGCGATAGTTGTCACGGCGGCCGCTTTCAACCAGAGACATTAAATTATCATCTTCCTATTTCAGGATCACCGCTCACGCTCCCAGCGCTATCAGCCATCGCAGTCTCTAAACTTGTTGCTATTTTCAAAAAGCTTGAGATCCCCCATGGTGATACTGGCATTCCAATGCTCCTCGAGCAAATCATTTCTCGCCTCGGTTACCTAAATGAGGTGGGATTAGGTTATCTCGCGTTAGATCGCCCCACCCGCTCGCTCTCTGGTGGAGAAATGCAACGCGTGAACCTCACTACCTGTCTTGGCGCTTCCTTGGTCAATACGCTTTTTGTCATGGATGAACCGAGCGTTGGTCTTCATCCACGCGACATTGACAATCTTTTGGGGATCATGACCTCCTTACGTGATAAAGGAAATACGTTGATAGTGGTGGAGCATGATGACACCTTGATTCGCGCAGCCGATCACATCGTTGACCTTGGTCCAGGACGTGGCCATGAGGGCGGCAAGCTCATGTATTCAGGCCCACTGGCTCAACTCACCAGCTGCAAATCTTCTCTCACTGCTTCTTATCTTCGAGGAGATTCCATCATTCCTATTCCCACTCAATATCGTAAACCAAAAGAGTGGATCACGATGAAGGGCGTGACTCATCACAATCTCAAAAAAATAGACCTTAAAGTGCCATTGGGCGTTCTTTGCTGCGTTACAGGTGTTTCTGGTTCTGGAAAAAGCTCTCTTATTCGCGATGTCCTCTATCGCAACTTGACTTCTGTGATGCCAGAAGAGACCGACAACTTTGGTTATTGCCGCTCCATTAAAGGAGGAGAAGACCTAAGTGATGTTGTCATGGTAGATCAATCTCCTCTGGCTCGCACCCCTCGTTCTACGCCTGCTCTCTACCTCGGAATTTTTGATTCGATTCGAGATATTTTCGGCATGACCAAAGAAGCTATTGCCGCAGGTCTGACCCCTTCTGCCTTTTCATTTAATTCGGGACAAGGCCGCTGCGACCGCTGTTCTGGACTTGGCTTTGAAAAAATAGAGATGCAATTTTTAAGCGATCTCTTCCTGCGTTGTCCTGAATGTGATGGTCGTCGTTACCAACAACGTGTTTTAAATATTCGCCATCGTGAAAAAAATATTCATGACATTTTGGACATGACGGCGAGTGAAGCGATCTCCTTTTTTCAGGATGAGCCAAAATCAAAATCGATCATTACTCCGCTCCAACTACTTTGTGACGTTGGCCTCGGCTATTTAAAGTTAGGTCAACCAGTCAATCTTCTCAGCGGTGGTGAATCGCAACGTCTCAAGCTCGCAGCGCGTCTTGCGAGCCAAGAGCCAGGCCAAGCCCTTCTTATTTTTGATGAACCAACCACAGGCCTCCACATTGATGACATCGCCATCTTGCTTAAAGTTTTCAAGCGTCTCGTTGATGAAGGAAACAGTCTTGTTGTGATCGAACATCACCTTGATGTGATCAAGTCAGCAGACTGGGTTATTGATATCGGGCCAGAAGCTGGCACTGAAGGAGGAAAACTAGTGACCGAGGGAACGCCTCAACAAGTTGCTGCCTGCGCTGGATCTCACACAGGACGTTTCCTCCGCGAAGTTCTCAAAGGCCACACTCCTCTTCCCATCAAAAAAGCAGTTGCAAAAAAAATCTCTGACGCTGACAAAAAAGCTTCTCAATCCATCCAAATTCATGGAGCTCGCGAGCACAACCTCAAAAACATTAGTCTTTTGATTCCTCGTGATGAGATGGTGGTCGTCACAGGATTAAGTGGTTCGGGAAAGTCGACCTTAGCATTTGATATTCTTTTTGCAGAAGGACAGCGACGCTTCTTAGATAGCATGTCGCCCTATGCCCGTCAGTTTGTTCAACAGTTAGAAAAACCTGACGTGGATCAAATCGAAGGCCTGCCACCAAGTGTCGCCATTGAACAACGCGTCACTCGAGGAGGAGGAAAATCGACCGTTGCAACGGTGACAGAAGTTTATCAATTTTTGCGACTCCTCTATGCAAAAATAGGAGTTCAATATTGCCCTGACTGCCATCTTGCCGTTGCTAAAAATTCACTGACAGCCATCGCTGACAAGCTTGAGGCTATGGCACTTCAAGGGCCTGTCCAGCTCTTTGCCCCTTTGGTACGAGGTCGCAAAGGATTACACACGGAAGTTGCTCGATGGGCCATCAGTCAAGGATTCAGCACCCTTCTTGTCGACGGAGAACTCATCGAGGCAGAAGATTTCAAGCCTCTTGAACGTTTTAAAGAACATACCATCGACCTCCTCATTGGCACTTTAGCGCAAGAAGAGAAAAAAGGAATTTTAGAAATGGCCCGACGTGCTCTGGATCTGGGCAAAGGAACAGCTAAGACACGACAAGAAAACCCAAAAGAAAAAAATAAATTCTCACTCCAAATCGTGAGCATCGAAATGAATTGTCCCGATTGTGGACGTTCGTTTGAAGACCTCGATCCTCGTCTTTTCTCGTTCAACTCTCCTCATGGATGGTGCGAGCAATGTCGTGGATTTGGAGAAGTTTGGACAGAAGCCTCCTCTCGAGAATTTGAGTCTCAATTAGAAGCAGAACTCGTAGAAGAAAAATCATTCGACAATCGCGGCGAAGGCGAAACCAGCGCCTGCATGGCTTGCCATGGGGCTCGCCTCAACCCCATTGCCTGTGCTGTAAAAATCAATGACATCGCCATCACTGATTTGACAAAAAACTCAGCAACCGATGTATTGGCTCTACTTGAAGGATGGAAATTCGAAAATCGTGATGCCTTAGTTGCCCGCGATATTATTCCTGAAATTCGCCAACGCCTTAACTTCTTATCTCGTGTCGGCCTTGACTATTTGGAACTGCATCGTTCTGCCAAAACATTGAGCGGTGGAGAATCACAACGTATTCGTCTTGCTGCTCAATTAGGATCTAACCTGCGCGGCGTGCTTTACGTTCTGGATGAACCGACAATCGGACTTCATCCTCGCGATAACAATCGCTTGCTCGATGCACTTCAAGAATTAGTCTCTCATGGCAATTCCATGGTCATTGTTGAACACGATGAAGAGACTATGAGACGAGCTCATTCGATTATTGATCTCGGGCCTCGTGCCGGCTCGCGCGGTGGAGAAATTATAGCGCAAGGCACTATCCAAGATATCATGAAGGAGCCAAGGTCCCTCACCGGCCAGTTCCTCAAAGAACCACCTCATCATCCTATCCGCGGCTCGCGACGTTCCCTTAAAGATGTTGACGGCTGGCTAGAACTGAAAGGTGCAACGAAACACAATCTCAAAGATGTTGATGTAAAATTTCCGTTGCAACGCCTCACTGCCATTTCTGGGATTAGTGGCTCTGGAAAAAGCACACTCTTAAGGAGCATCCTGCTTCCCGCTGTGGAAGCCGCTTTAACACCCAAGCGCAAAAAACGTGGCAATGAATCGTGGAAATCGTTGACCGGTATAGAAACGTTGTCTCAAGTCATCGAGGTTGACCAATCTCCTATCGGAAAAACATCTCGCTCCACGCCGGCGACCTATTTGAAAATTTTTGACACCATTCGCAATCTCTATGCAGAGCTTCCTTTAGCGCGTCTCAGAGGTTATACAGCCAGCCGCTTTTCTTTCAACAATAGCGGTGGACGTTGCCAAGCCTGCGAAGGACAAGGAGTCATCAAATTAGAAATGAGCTTCCTTCCAACCTCCTTCATGCCATGTGAAGCATGCCGAGGCACTCGTTTCAATCAACAAACACTCGATGTCAAATATGACAGCAAATCGATTAGCGATGTGCTCCAGATGACGGTAGAACAAGCGGTTGATTTTTTTACCGTTCATCCCAAAATTCTTCGCCCCTTACAACTCTTAGTGGAAACAGGACTTGGTTATCTGCAGCTTGGCCAGCCAAGCCCCACGCTGAGCGGTGGTGAAGCACAGCGCATTAAATTAGTCACTCAATTAGCACGCGTTGGTGGAAGCAATGACAAACCGCGAGCTCGCACGAAGAAATCGACGCTCTACATCTTAGAAGAACCGACGATTGGTCTTCACGCAGCTGATGTATCCTTACTCCTGGATGTTCTTCATCGTCTCGTTGATGAAGGCCACACAGTGATTGTTGTGGAGCATCATCTCGACCTCATTGCTGAAGCCGATCACGTCATTGATATTGGCCCTGAAGCCGGCCATCGAGGAGGACAGGTCGTTGCAACAGGCACTCCTGAAGAGATCATCAAGAGCAAAGAGAGTCGCACAGCACCGTTCTTGAAAGAAGTTTTAAAACTCAAGTAACCGCGCAGATCTTCGATCTTCATAAAACTATTTTTTTGAAAGTTTGAAAATCTTGATTTGCGGCAAAAAGATGAATCCATCGGTTAGAAACAAGATTTGCTACAGAGGGATGTTTTTTTAGAATTCTCTCAATAGCTTCTTTTGGAGCTTGAATGCAGACGTGTAAGCGCAGCGGTTCATGCATCCAGTTTTTCCCATCATGGAGCGATTGTAACGGAAGACCTGTTTTAATGTCTCCACCATTACCCTCAATCACACCGAGCATTCCTGCGTCGTCAATGACAATTATAATTCCCCTCAACGACAGTTATAATGACTCCGTTGGAAGTTGGTAAACTTAGCAAGAGTTGTGGCGATTTTAGAGGGGTGAACGGAAGGCTTCGAGTGAACTCTGAGCGTAGCGAAGAGGAGCTCGACAGCC
>JAPLTJ010000156.1 GCA_026398175.1 Verrucomicrobiia bacterium
CATCTAATTCTTCCTTGCCTGCTCGCTTTCCTGTTCCTACCCTCAAGTCTAACCTAACAAAAAGTAACACACCTTTGAGTAACCCATAATGCTAGCTTTTCAGAGCAGAGTGTTGCACTTCACTTTTGAAACGGCGAAATATTTCTTTCCTCCCTTCTATCACTTCCATCCCTGTGAATTCTTCTAATCCTTATCACCACGCTCTTACTGAAATCCTCACAGGCTACTCCACGAGGGTGCGCGCAGGAGAGAGCGTCCTTATCGATGCTCACGATATTCCTGAAAAATTTGTCATTGCGCTGATCAGGGCCGTTAAGAGTAGGGGAGGATTTCCTTTTGTACAGTTGCACACGGGGCGCATTTCGCGAGAGCTCGCTCGTCAAGTAACTTCCGAGCAAGCGAAGACCTTGCTGGCCATTGATCTGGCACGCATTAAAAAAATGCAGGTCTACATTGGCATTCGCGGCAGTCATAACATTACAGAAATGTCCGATGTACCCGAGGAATCGATGAAGCTCCTCTCCTCGACTTTGCGTCCCGCCATCGATCATCGTGTTAATAAAACACGCTGGGTTGTTCTCCGTTGGCCAACCCCAGCCATGGCGCAACAAGCGCAGATGAGCACCGAGGCTTTCGAAGAATTTTTCTTTCGTGTGACAACTTTTGATTACGCGCGGATGCAAGCAGGGATGAAGGTGCTCAAAAAGCTCATGGAAAAAACCGACCGCGTGCACATCAAGGGGCCAGGAACCGATCTTCGTTTTAGCATTAAAAAAATTGGAGCCGTTGCCTGTGGTGGAGAATTCAATATTCCAGATGGAGAAGTTTTTTCCTGCCCTGTTAAAAATTCTGTAGAGGGCTACATCACTTTTAATGCGCCGACGCTTTATCGCGGCATCGCTTTTGATCAGATCCATCTCAAGTTTGACGAGGGAAAAATTATTCATGCCTCGGCGAATCACACCGAAGCCCTCAATAAAATTCTCAATACCGATGCCGGCGCGCGCTACATCGGTGAATTTTCTCTCGGTTTTCATCCCCTGATCTTGCATCCGATGCGTGACATTCTCTTTGATGAAAAAATTGCTGGATCATTTCATTTTACGCCAGGACAAGCCTACGAAGTCGCTGGCAACGGGAATAAGAGCGCAGTTCATTGGGACATGGTTTCCATTCAGCGTAAGGATTATGGCGGCGGAGAGATTTGGTTTGATGAAAAACTGATTCGCAAAGATGGACTCTTTGTGCCTCCAGCACTGAAGGCGCTTAATCCGGATGCTCTGCTTAAGAAGCAGAAGTGAAGAGTAAAGAGTAAAGAGTGCTGCAAAATTTTCTGTGCTCTCTTTTTTTAAAAATACATTCTGCTAAGATGTGAATTTCGAAATAGAAATTTTATTTACGATCAAAAAAATACTCTTCACCCTTTACCCTTTACTGCCTTGCTCAGCTTTTATGTTTCAACGTTTCCTAAATCATTTTCGCGAGCTCTGGCTGCGGTTCATCGAACAGCGGGATCGGCCTCACGCCATGGCGGGAGGATTATCCATCGGCGTTTTTTTTGGCTTTTTTCCACCGTTTGGTTTTAAAACGCTCGTTGCTCTAGGAGGAGCGTGGCTTACTGGTTCGAACATGGTTGCCGCCGTTGTTGGAGTGACGCTACACGATCTTTATTTTTGGATGTGGCCTCTCCTTTGGCGTCTTGAGTTTCAAGTGGGACACTGGATCTTGAGCAACCCTCATGTTTTTGCGCCAAAAATGGTAAGAACCGATTTTCGCATGTCGGAGATTATGCAATGGAACAACTTTGTGGATGTTGGCTTGCCTCTCCTCGTTGGGACCATCGCCATTGCGCTTCCCATCTCACTCCTCGCCTATGGCTTAACGCTTCTTTGGATGCTGCGGAGGGAAAAGAGGAGGAGTAAAGAGTGAAGGGTAAAGGGTAAAGAGTTGCTGGCGCCAGTCGTGAAGCCCAATTTGAGAATCATGTTCTGCCAGAGTATGGTTTCCAAAAAACTAATTTTATTAGGACGCCGTTTCAAAAGTGAAGTGCAACACTCTGCTCTGAAAAGCTAGCATTATGGGTTACTCAAAGGTGTGTTACTTTTTGTTAGGTTAGACTTGAGGGTAGGAACAGGAAAGCGAGCAGGCAAGGAAGAATTAGATGGC
>JAPLTJ010000129.1 GCA_026398175.1 Verrucomicrobiia bacterium
CGTGCCATCTAATTCTTCCTTGCCTGCTCGCTTTCCTGTTCCTACCCTCAAGTCTAACCTAACAAAAAGTAACACACCTTTGAGCAACCCATAATGCTAGCTTTTCAGAGCAGAGTGTTGCACTTCACTTTTGAAACGGCGAATTTTAAAAATACTCGTTACTCGTTACTCGTTACTCGTTACTCTGTTCTTCATGACTTACCTCGATTACAACGCCACGACACCTTTATGCCAAGAGGCTTGGGAGGCGATGCTTCCTTGGTTGCAACCCGGTCAAGGAGGTTATGGCAATCCTTCTAGCATTCACGTGCTGGGACGTCGTGCTCGTGCTGCCATTGATGATGCTCGAGACAAATGGGCAAGTTGGTTGCAGGTAAAATCACACGAATTGATTTTTACGGGTGGAGGAACGGAGAGTGATAATTTAGCGATTATCGGATTAGCGCGGCGACATCGTGATCGTGGTCATCACTTGATCACCGCTGCCACAGAACATCATGCTGTGTTGCATGCGATGAAATTTTTACAAGAGCATGACGGTTTTGAAGTGACTTATTTGACCGTTGATCATGATGGGCTGGTCCGTCCTGAGGTGCTTCGCGAGGCGTTGAGGCCAGATAGCATTTTGGTTTCGATCATGCAGGCGAATAATGAGACCGGAACCATTCAGCCGATTGCTGAACTTGCTGCAATGTGTCGTGAGCGAAGTATTTTGTTTCACACCGATGCGATTCAAAGCTTCGGGAAAATGGCTTCGTTCCCAAAAGAATTAGGCGTTGATGCGTGGTCGATTGCTGCGCATAAATTTTATGGACCGAAGGGTGTCGGCCTGCTCTGGCTTCGCTCAGGCACTTCGATTTGCAGTATTCAACATGGAGGAGCGCAGGAAGGAGAGCGGCGACCAGGCACTGAAGATGTGGCTTCCATTGTTGGGATGACTGCTGCCGCAGAAGTGGCGTTGCGAGCAGTTTCAGAGGGAGTTGAAGCGCCACGTCAGCGCGCCTTGCGCGAAGAGCTCTGGAAAGGGATCACTGCCTTGTATCCTCGAGCTCTGCGCCACGGTTCTCTGGAGACAACGCTCTTTAACACACTCAATGTCAGTTTTTCAGGATGTGATGGAGAGACACTCCTCATGGCGCTCGACCTCGAAGGAATCTGCCTCTCGAGCGGCTCTGCTTGTATGGTCGGTTCCATTCAGGCTTCACACGTGCTTCAAGCGATGCATGTCAGCGAAGAGGAAGCTCACACCGCGGTTCGGTTTTCTCTCGGACGCGGAACGACGCAGGACGAGATTGCAAAGGCGCTCGTCGCGCTCGAGCGAGTGCTCGCAAGGCAGAGAAGAGCAGAAAATTAGCCACAAAGAACCCAAAGAAATCAAAAAAAATCTTTCAACTCGCTCGCGCCCGCGAGGCTCTCCCTTACGGGCTGCCTAACGGCAGTCGATCCAGCGGCTGCAACGCCGCATGTATTTATGATTTCTTTGGGTTTTTTGTAGTCATTCTCTTCTTTTCTTGTGCTCTTTGTGGCTAGCTCAACTGAATCCCAATTTTTTTCAACTTCGTTTCCACGTGCTTGAAATGTCGCTCTGGAGAGCAGATTTTTTCGAGCTCTTCAGGAGAAAGATGAGCGTTGATTTCAGGTTCTTCGCGCAGGGAGATTGCAAAAGAAGTTCCTTCTTTCCAGGTGCGCATGGCAGCTCGTTGAACAGCTTCGTAGGCTGTTTTGCGAGCGAGTCCACGATCGGTGAGTTCGAGTAAAACGGCCTGGCTTCCATAAAGGCCGCGTGTGATTTCCATGTTGCGAGCCATGTTTTCAGGATAGACGTGAAGTCCTTCGACGAGCTTCGTGAGAAGATGGAGCATGTAATCAAGCAGCGTGCAAGAATCGGGAAGGATGATGCGTTCCGCGCTACTGTGACTGATATCGCGTTCATGCCAGAGTGCCACATTTTCCATCGCTGCTTGTGCGTTGCCGCGCAAGATGCGTGCGAGGCCGCAGAGGCGTTCGCCCGTGATAGGATTTCGTTTGTGAGGCATCGCGGAGCTTCCTTTTTGACCTTCGTGAAAATGTTCTTCTACTTCGAGGACTTCGGTGCGTTGCAAGTGACGAAACTCCGTTCCCCAACGGTCAATGCTGCAGCCGACGAGGGCAAGCGTGGTGACAAATTCAGCGTGGCGGTCGCGCTGGATAATTTGAGTCGACAGAACCGCTGGTTGTAATCCTAATTTTTCGCAAACAGAAGCTTCGACCTTCGGATCAAGATGGGCGTTGGTTCCGACAGCGCCGCTCAATTTTCCAACAGCAACGCGATGTCGTGTTTGTTGCAGGCGTTCGATTGCGCGACTAAATTCATCGTACATGAGGCCGAGTTTCAGTCCAAACGTGATTGGTTCGGCGTGGATGCCGTGACTGCGGCCTATCATCGGAGTGAGGCGATATTCACTGGCTTGTGCCGCAATGGCTTTTTGAAGCTCTGCTAAATCTTGGAGGAGAATGTCGATCGAGGCCGTCATTTGAACCGCCAGTGTCGTGTCGAGCAAGTCGGAAGAAGTTAGGCCGCGATGAATCCAGCGTGCAGGCTCGCCAACATGGTTGGCCACTTCTTCTAAAAAAGCAATGACGTCGTGATTGGTCCGTTTTTCAATTTCTTTGACGGCTTCGAGAGAAAAAGTGCCTCGTTCGCGAATCGCCTTGGCATCTTCTTGGGGCATGATGCCGATCTCTGCCATCGCTTCGCAAGCGAGTGTTTCAATCTCGAGCCAAATTTCGCATTTGCGCTGCTCGGACCAGAGGGAGCGCATTTCGGGTAAGCTGTAACGTTCAATCATCGGGAGATGGTATTGAAACGAGGCTTTCGTGAAAAGCGTTTTATAAAAAATGAGGGAAAATTTTTTCAGGATTGCCTTTGGATTCGCCATCAAGTTGAATATGCCACATTTTAGCGAATGCTCCTCAGATCAATCATGAAGCTTATAACTATTTTATTAATCATTTCTTTTTTTACGAATGCAGCAGGTGCCGCTCCAATGTTTCCATGGTCAGGAAATAAGCCTGAGTCAAGAAAGTATGTTTCTGTTAAAGCAGGAGAAAAAATAGAGATGAAGGGACGCTCATTAAGAGAGGAGCAGCCGGCCCTTGTGCAACAGCGTGCTACAGCAATGTCAGCAGCTGTGGATAGAACAATCGTCGAAAAGAAAGAAGATTTAACAATTGATTCTTCCGAAGAGTTAATAAATCAAAAAAGGGAGGAGGCTCTGAGTGTGGTGCAAAAATGGAGTGCTCACCTGGAACAGAAACCTAGTCCTATCAACGAGGAAGAGATCATAGCTATCTTCCAAGAGGTAATCTCTGATCTAGATTATTGGAATGATCAAAAAAAGAAAATTTTTTCATGGCTCGGTAAAGATGGTTCGGAAGAAACAAAAGTAGCAGACTTAGCAAAAGGCGCCTTATTTTTGGAGTTATCTAAAGCAGCTACCATGGCTATCGAACAGGCTTACAATGTTGCTGTATTTTATGTGAACTTATTAGGTGCTGCTGAAAGAAGAAAGCCTGCCCCTGTTCTAGATGTTCCATTTTTTAGAACCTCGAATCGCTTGTATACAGGCAATGCCGGAAGGATAAGAGAACTTATATCAGAAATAAAGCCTCCTACTGGTCAATTTTCTTTGAAAACAAGAAATCCTTTGATTGCACGTCGGGTAAGTGATTTTCAGCCACAACAACTAGGCCAGTTAGAGAATCATGAAGTAAAAATTATCAAAATCCCTTCCAAGCAAGCGCCCTTAGAAGCTGATGCTTTGAAAGAGGTTTTAGAAACGTGGTTTAGCGCCGCTGAAATAAGATATGACTCCAGTATTAGAAAATATGTGAGTGAGCAGGTTCAGCCAAACAACATGTTGGATGCCATGAGACACGCTGCAGGAAGAAGCTTACTAGAACGCCAGCAGAATCGATATGGCATTGAGCAGGTTGCTCTAGAGGGTGGCCTTGATCGTAGTGAACGTTTCAAAAATCACTTTTCCATTCGTGTGAGAAATACACTTGGGGAACCGCTCACTCCTGATTTGATCAAGAAAGTTAACAAAGATCTTAGGCGTGAAGATAGGACTTCAGCGCGTGATGCAATCATTTATCCTTCTGTGTTATCCACTTTCGGTCGCTTTCTCGAGGTTATTGCCGCTCGTTGGGAGGCTTTTCGAAGCAGAGGCAGAGATCGTTCTGGGTACGCAACAATCCCAAGCGATTATGTTGAAGTTAAGTCTGAGATAATTAATCATCGTCAGGTTCATTCAGGTTCCTATCAAGCGTTGCAACCTGGTTCCTTAGATGCGTCAAATGGGAACAGGGATTCTAAAGAAAAATAAATTATTTATCACTCTTGTCCAAAATAAATTCAAAAAGATTGATTTCTCTTTTGATGAAATCCGATAGCAGCTAGGAATAGTCTTGGTTGAGCGCTTCTTCGCAGCTGTTGAAGGGTTGAGAGGTTGAAAGGAGGCTCAAAGTCAGGAGACTCTCTTTTTACAAAACAAGTCCTTTCAACCCCTAAACCTTTCAACCTGGCGCAGGACTTTCTGGAGAGTTGTTGGGTTTCTATTTTCAAATTTTATTTCTTATCCTGGACAGCAATGTCATTTCATCAAATTTTTTTAAAAAAAGCTTTTCACCTAAAAACGTGAATGAACGAATTTATTCCGCTGATATTTTGGCGGATTTTCGTGGATATATTTCATAATTTCTGAGGACGACAAGGAATATTCAACCCGAAAAAAATACTTCAGCTTGAGCTGGGATTCCTGCCAAGCGTTTTCTGTCGAGCCAATGGCCGAAGATCAGCATCAAAAGGAAGGCCCAACGTTGTTGTGAAGTCCATTGCTCCGCGATGACATTTATACCATCTCCCCAAAATAAATGGACTATAAGACGCTGGAAGTTTGGTGTTGAGCAAGGCGGAAGAGTGCAGCGCTATGCGAACATAACGCCAGATCTGACAACGAAGCTCAGCGCCAAAATAACAAGTCAGATGGTCCAGATGGTCCAGTTATTTTAGGGAGATGGTATTATACGCTGTAACATGCTGCTAACTTTGGTGATGGCTTCGATAAGAAGCTTACTGTTTTCGTGCTGAAGACTGACTTTTATTGTGCTTTGGCCAGCATGTCGAAGAAGTCTGGCCACTCCATGAAGTAATGCTGGACGACTGGTGATGGCTTCACGATGGTGTTTCGTATTGTAGAGACGTGTGTAGAGGCTCCACCAGTTGTAGACTAGCGCAATAAGATTGGCCATGAGACGAGAGCGAGCGATAGAACGTGTGGTAAAATCACCCCATTGGTTTTTGAGTTCGTCATAAATATTTTCAGGGCAGTGTAGAGTAGGCAGAGGTTACGGAGTGACAGGCATAAAGCCAATGACCGTTTTACCTCTACCCCTCATCGAACCGGACTTGCCGATTTGCAGCATCCGGCTCTCGGAGGCTTTTCATCGATTTGCTTCATGAGTGTTTC
>JAPLTJ010000141.1 GCA_026398175.1 Verrucomicrobiia bacterium
ATACCCATTCCCTGCCTCTATCAGCACAGCGCCGTGAGTTCAATCTCGTGGCACGCTACATGGTTTTGCCGTAGGCTATTTTTAAGTACTAACTTTTTTAATAGACCCCTGTGTATCAAAACACGTGAAATGCTCCTGCATCGTAGGAGGCGCCTTTTTCATCGCTACCATGGGGCTGTTTTTCTCGAAGTATGTTGGCATGAATGATCCTCAATTGCTCGCTCAATGCATCATGCTAGGAGGAACTCTTCTTTTTCTGAAAGCCCTCGCCCAAGAACGCACTCCTTGGGCAGGCCTGGCCGTCATGGTCATTGCAGGCTTCTTTAAACACAACATCATCATGCTTCCAGCTTCAGTATTACTTTGGCTGCTTCTTCGAGGAGAAAAAAAAATGTTTGCAAAATGCCTCCTCGTTGCCGCTTCCTTCATAGCGGCAGGCTTTATGCTCTGCTATTGGAGTTATGGCCATGATTTTATCTTTAACTTTTTCCCATCGCGTCGCATTCTCCTTTCTAAAGGCCCGTTAGCACTCTTCGATTTAAGCTGCGTTCTACTTCCTGCTACAGTTGCCTTTTCTATTTTATGGAAAAAACGAGGCGATCAAGGAGCTTTGTTAATTTTAATCATGCTGTTTATTGGAACCATTGTGACTTTTTTACAACGTATCGGAAGTGGAGTTAGCATCAATTCTCAATTTGATTTTAACATCGCCCTCGCTGCCGCTGTTGGTCTAGCTTTTCACTTTTTAAGTGACTCCTCGCTTTCATGGAAAAAAATATCCCAAGAAACACTTCAACTCTCTTTTCTCTTGGTTCTTGTACTTCCTTTTTTGTGTGCTCCTGAACTAGATCAGATCCCACATCTCTTCTCCCGCTCTTTTTATCAAGACGCTAAAAGACGAGAAAATATCGTCTTGCAAGAAGTTCAAAGAATTCACGATATTCCCGGCGATGTGTTTTGTGAAAATTCAATTTGCTACCTCGCAGGAAAACCATTCGTTGTTGATTTTTTTAATATTAACGAACGAATGAAAACTGGAACAATCTCTCCTTATACTGTGACCGATCGCATTAAGAATCATCTTCTCACTAAAGTCATCTGCAATCCTGACATCACCTGGCCTTCTCCTCAGGCAAACTTTTTAGACAAGCTTAAAGCTCCGTTTCGACACTCGACTACTTTTGAGGAATGCTGCTCTCAGTCTCGGTAAAATAAAAACTGTTTGAGAAATTCGCTAATGCGGATGAGGAGCGACAGCGCACAGCGGCTGAGTGTATATACTAATACTCGATGACGCGAGCACTGACGCGACACAGCTCCTCGCCGCAGCAGTAGAATTTATCAGGTAGTTTTATAGTCCCGTCGGGTGATCGATAAAGGAATGAGGCAAATCAAACTCCTGTTTCAACAAAGCCCCTAGCGCTTTGACTCCAAATGTCTCGGTGGCATAGTGGCCAGCGTAGATCAAGTTAACACCAAGCTCTTCAGCCATTGTGTAACTCCAATGAGGTCCCTCACCAGTTACAAAGGTATCGACTCCCTCCTTCGCTGCTGTAGCAATATTACTCCCAGCGCCTCCCGTCACGACAAGCACCTTCTGAACCATTTCTGAATTTCCTGGTGCTAGGTGAACTTTTCGACCGACGGCCTTGCTCACAAGTTCCAAAAAAGAAGTTCTTAGTATTGGCTTACAAATTCCTTTCATGCCGACCAATTCGCCTTGAATCTTTAATGCTGGCGTTAATTTTCGAAGACCAAGTGCGTTCGCGAGCAAAATATTATTTCCAAACTTAGGATGCCGATCGAGTGGCAAATGCGAACTGTAAATGGCAAGACCGTGCTGAAGAGCCAACTTTAATTTTTGATAATAGGCTCCCGTGATCGGTTGCAAGCCACTCCAGAAGAGTCCATGATGCACAATCAAAAGATCTGCTTCAGCAGCAATCGCTTCTTCGATCACTGGCAAGCAAGCATCCACCGCCACAGCAACACGCTTCACCGTTCCTGAATTAGCAAGCTGCAGACCATTGTGCGCCTGCGGATAGTCGCGGACTTCCGAAGTCCATAGCAACTGATCGAGGTAATTGACGATGGTGGAAAGGTGCATGGAAGAAGAAGTAAAGAGTCAAGAGTAAAGGGTAAAGAGTAAAATTCCCGTTCTAAACTAATTCCGGTGTTTCACTCTTTACTCTTCACTCTTCATTCTTCACCTGTTAGTGTATCCCGATGTTACGCGTAGGAATCGTCGGTCTCCCTAATGTTGGAAAATCAACTCTCTTCAATGCACTCACTCGGAGTCGCAAGGCAGAGGCTGCTAATTTTCCGTTTTGTACTATTGAACCTAATGTCGGCGTTGTCATCGTCCCTGATGCTCGGCTAGCTCGACTAGCAGCAATCATCAACTCCCAAAAACTGATCCCTGCAGCGATTGAAGTCGTCGATATCGCAGGTCTTGTTAAAGGAGCCAGTGAAGGCGAAGGACTCGGAAATCAGTTTCTAGGCCACATCCGTGAGGTCGATGCGATTGTTCAAGTCGTCCGTTGTTTTGATAATGAAAATATTCATCACGTTGCTGGAAACATCGATCCGATCCGCGATATTGAAATCATCAATACCGAGCTCATCTTGGCTGATATGGCTGCTGTTCAAAAACGAATTGATCGCCAAGCCAAAGCAGCACGTACCGGCGATAAGGTTGCCAAAGCAGAAATTGCACTCGGAGAAAAATTACTCCCTCACCTCAACAGCTGTGCGCCAGCTTCCACTGTAGATCTTTCACCAGAAGAAACAAAATTGATGTTAGGCTTTTATCTCTTGAGCGCTAAGCCCGTTCTTTTTGCAGCTAATGTCGAAGAACAAGATCTTTCGCATCTCCAGGATGAATCGCGCGTAGCTGTTCAATGTGTCAAAAAAGTAGAGGAATATGCTAAGACACATTTTGGAACCTCAACCGTGGTGATCAGTGCTCAAATTGAAAGCGAACTTGCTGAACTGGCTCCCGAAGAAGCTGCCGAGTACCTCGCTGGGCTTGGCCTCACCGATAGTGGCGTTGGCCTCCTTATTCGCAAAGCCTACGAGCTTCTCGGCCTTCGCACTTATTTTACCTACGGGCCAAAAGAAACTCGCGCTTGGACGATCCATGCTGGCGACAAGGCTCCTGCAGCAGCTGGGGTCATTCATTCAGATTTTGAACGTGGCTTCATCGCAGCGGAGACGATGGCTTACGATGATCTCAACACACTTGGATCAACAGCCAAATGTCGCGAAGCTGGCAAGTTCCGCATTGAAGGAAAAGAGTATGAGGTTAAGGACGGAGATGTGCTGGAGTTTCGATTCAACGTCTAAACCTATTTCATCAATTCTACTGCTGCTTTGAAGAACTGTGTCGCTGCGGTGCTTGCTGCTTCACGTATTAATATACGCTCAGCATCTGCGCTCCTCGACTCCTTGTTCTTCTGTGCATCAGCGAATTACTAAAACAGGTTACATTGTCCTCACAAAAATTTCTTTGTGTTCTTTATGATCTTTGTGGTTAATTTCTTATCCCTTCTATCGTTTCAATCCCTGTGAATCATTCTGCTCTCAGCCCCTTTGCCCAACACGCCTCAGAGTCTCTTGGAAGGCTGATCCCAGAACCTGAGCACTCGTTTCGCAATTGCTTCCAACGCGATCGCGATCGGATCGTTCACAGCACTGCTTTTCGTCGACTGGATGGAAAGACACAAGTTTTTCTCAATGGCAAAGGCGACTACTATCGCACCCGGCTCACCCACACGATTGAAGTGGCCTCGATCAGCCGCACCATCGCTCGCGCACTAGGTCTTAACGAAGATCTCGTCGAAGCCATTGCCCTTGCTCACGACTTAGGACATTCTCCCTCAGGACATGCTGGAGAAAAAATATTAAATCATTTAATGTGTGAGCACGGCGGTTTCGATCACAACGAACAGAGCCTGCGAGTCGTTGAGCTTCTTGAAGAAAGTTATCCGCAACATCCGGGCCTCAATCTTTCCTACGAAGTGCTCGAAGGTCTTCGCAAACATCACACTCAATTTCAAATTGCTCAAGGCACTATTTATCCCTCTCCATCATTGGAGGCTCAAGTCGCCAATATTGCTGATGAAATTGCCTACAATAACCACGACCTGGACGATGGCTTAGAATCTGGCTTACTGGACCCCCATCAACTTGAAGAGCTTGTTGTTTGGAAACGTGCTAAAAATCAAGCCACCCAAGAACTTGGTCACGAAACAGAGAATCGTGCTTTTCTTCGACGTTGCTTCATGAACCATCAAGTAGAAGCGTTGATTACTAATAGCCGTGCTGCCATTACCGCTGCAGGAGTTGATTCTGTAGAAAAAGTAAGACAATGGCCGCGGGTACTGATTGGCTTTAGCCAAATCCAACAAGAGGAAAATCAAGAGCTCCGTTCTTTTCTTTCACAGCATTTAGAAAACCACCCTGCTATTGCTACCCCTCATCAGGAAGCATGTCATAAAATTGAATTTCTTTTTCAACATTATCTCCATCATCCTGAACTTCTCGGCAACCACTATTTCAGCCGCATCGAACAAGATGGAAAGCATCGTGCCATCTGCGACTACATCGCGGGCATGACCGATCGCTATGTGAAAGTGCATTACGATTCCTTGCAATAAACTCTGCTCTTTTTTAGAGCGTGTAGAGTAGGCAGAGGTTACGGAGTGACAGGCATAAAGCCAATGACCGTTTTACCTCTACCCCTCATCGAACCGGACTTGCCGATTTGCAGCATCCGGCTCTCGGAGGCTTTTCATCGATTTGCTTCATGAGTG
>JAPLTJ010000095.1 GCA_026398175.1 Verrucomicrobiia bacterium
AAGAGAACGTCAGGCACGAGCAGTGTATTTTAACCCTGAGAACAAGGCGCGGCATGGAGGGCGTCGGATATAATAAAAGGATCTGTTCCAAAAAACCTCTTTATTTGACCTGCAGTGGGCCTCTGTTAGGTGCGGTGCTAGCGTCATACCCAGAAAACGGCCTGGAGCATTTTCATGAAATCATTCTAATGATCAGCAAGTTGCTATTAATATTTCAACTTTGAATACGATTCAATTTTCACATCTTCTCTGTAGCAACAAATCAAATTTTGCTGATCTCGGAAGCAATTTGAATGGTTTGCAGTCGGTGGCGGGCTTTCTGTTGCAATGTAATCGTTCAGACCCCTTCCTGCGGAGGGGATCTTCACGATGAGGCTAAAGGCTAAAGGGCAGAAGTTGAAAATCGATTTGTCCCTTCATCTGCGATTAGAAGAGGGGAGTTCAAAAAATTATTTTTTTCTTCAAGTAAATTTTCCTTCAGCCTTTAGCCTTCAGCCTTTAGCCTGTTTTCATGAAAATCCTTTTCCTTTCCGGCCATGCGCATCTTGCGCTAGATCCCACCGCTGAAGGTGCTTCGGGAGGTGCTGAGTTGCAAGTGGCGCTCTTAGCAAAGGAGCTGGTTCAACGAGGTCAAGAAGTTGTTCTTTTGGCAGCGGACACAGGACAAGGCGACTCTTTGACTCAGCAAGGGATTCGTGTTCGTAATGGTGGGCGTTTTGATACAGGAAAATTATGGGATACGTTGAGAGCGTTACCTCGTGTAATTTCTATTTTACGCCAAGAAAAACCGGATGTTGTTGTTATCTACGGTTGGACTTCATGGCTCTATCTGCTTGCTAAATTGCGGCACTGGGGAGACCTCTTGCATAACTCTACTGCTGATGCGCATTGCGGTGTCGCTTCAGTGCTCGCGTCATCGAGTATTAACGATACACTCAGCCGCTGCACGGCGAAGGCTTCTGGCGCTGCATCGTCAGCAGCGAGTTCTACAAAAAGTCTCAGATATCGTCTTCTTTTTGTTTGCGCGCTTGATTCAGAAATTGATGGAGGTTTTCGCGAAGCTCATCCGTGGAGGGGACAGCTCTTTCAAAAAGGGATGGAGCTTTGTGACATTCGCTTGGCTATTACGGAAGACCAAGCAGCCCTCTTCCGCGCGCAAGGCATGTCGTGCAGCGTGATGAGATTGTTGCTTCAACCAGATCTTTCTCCTGGCCGAGCTGTGGATCGTGGAAATAAATCAATCGATCTTCTTTGGGTAGCGCGTTGTAACCGTGTTAAGCAGCCACTGCTTTTTTTAGATCTTGCAGCGCAATTTCCTCAAGCACGTTGCCGCATGATCTGTTCGAATCAGGAGGAGGCGTTGTGGCATGCCGTAAAAAAACGAGCGTCGACAATGCCGCAGTTTGAATTTTTAGAAAAAGTTCCTTATCACGATATTCAGTCTCATTTTGATCAAGCCAAGATTTTTGTGAACACCTCTTCCGATGAAGGTGTCCCCAACACCTTTATCCATGCTGGTCTCGGGTCGACAGCGATAGCTTCGTTGAAGGTTGATCCCGATCATATGTTTCATCATTTTCAAGCAGGTTGTTGTGCTGAAAATAAAATGGAAAAATTGATCAAAGAACTTCAGTGTCTTTTATCGGATGAGAAAATATTATATCGCGCACAACAAGAAGCGTCCCGATTTGTCTGCGAGTGGCACGATAACAAAAAAAATGTTGAGGTCTTTCTGAAGAGCCTCCAGCCTTCAGTCCTCAGCCCTCAGCCTGTTTTATCATGAAACGCGTTCTTCACGTCATTGATCATTTAAGCTTGGGAGGAGCACAAGCTGTTTTATTTGATCTCGTCACTTTAGCTGATCCTCATCAATGGCACGTCGAAGTGGCTGCGCTGCATGGTCGAGGACTTTTCGCAGAAGCGTTGGAGAAAAAAAATATTACTGTGCATTCGCTTGCACCTTCCGTTTGGCCTCCCTTCTACATTTCAGCTTTTATGAGGCTTCAGCAGCAATTTGATTTGTTTCATTTTCATCTTTCCGGTTCTAATTGTATTGCAAAACCATTGGCTGCGTTCATGGGAAATCAGCCGCGAATTTTTCATGATCATGCCAGTGGCAATCTGCAGTTTCGTGGTATGAGCTCGATGCTCATGGATGCAATCGTGAATCGGTTTTCATCACATACAATTGCTGTGGCTCCTGAAGTGAAAAATTTTTTAGTGAACTATGAAGCGCTCTCTCCAGATGACATCACGGTGATTCCAAATGGAGTGAACACAACGCTCTTTCGTCCTTGCGCACCTTTAGAAAAAAAAGAGGCTCGTGAGTTTTTTGGTCTTCATGAAAACGATTGTTTGATTGGAACGATAGGACGATTAGCTGCTGTCAAAAACCAAAAATTGTTTTTGAAAGCCGCTCAAAAGGCCATTCAGAGTGGATTGAAGGCGACTTTTCTTCTTGCAGGGAGCGGTCCTGAAGAACAGATGCTGCTGCAGCTTGCTGCTGAGTTAGGAGTCACAGAGTATGTAAAATTTTTGGGACAAGTAGAAGAACGAGCCTTGTTTTATCGAGCCTTAGATCGCTTTGCGCTGACCTCTCTTCACGAAGGATTGCCGATTGTGCTACTGGAAGCCATGGCTTCAGGAATTCCTGTTATCAGCACGGACCTGGAAGTCGCTTGCCATGTGCTTGAGCAGGGGAAGCATGGAATTCTTGTTCCCTCCGACAACGTGGAAGCAATGACTGCAGCTTTTTTAAAAGAGCCTCCTCAACATCAGGCCATCACCGCTCGCGCTAAAGTGGAGGCTGATTTTAGTGCGATCAAAGCTGCGGAGAGAGTGACAGAGCTTTATGAACGCCTACTCCTTGACCCTTTCAATATGAGCGCCGAGGCGATTTAATTTTTTATCAATAGCATCATAACCACGGTCGATATGATAAATGCGATTGATCTCAGTAATGCCATCGGCTGCGAGGCCTGCTAAAATCAAGGCGGCAGAGGCGCGTAGGTCACTTGCCATGACGGGAGCACCACTGAGTTGATTGACTCCGGTGATGATGGCGGTGGATCCATCTAATTCAATATTGGCTCCCATGCGTTTTAATTCCGCAAGGTGCATGAATCGTTGAGGAAAAATATTTTCAATAATCGTGCTGATGCCATCTGCGGTGCACAACAGTGCGCAAAGTTGAGCTTGGAGATCAGTTGCAAAGCCTGGGTAGGGGAGCGTTTCGAGGGAGAGAGATTTTTTCAGTTTGCTTGGTGAGATGGTGAGGCTCTCTTCTTTTGTTGTGATTTCATATCCAGCCTCAGTAAGAGCTTCCAGGAGTGATTGAAGATGTTGAGGGACGACATGACGGAGAGTGATTCCTTTTCCAGCAATGGCACCAGCGATCAGGAAAGTGCCAGCTTCAATACGATCAGGAATGACTTGATGATGGAAGCCATACAATTCCTTGACTCCTTCAATGACGATGCGAGAAGTTCCAGCTCCTTCAATTTTTGCTCCCATTTTTTGAAGTACGTTAGTGAGGTCCATGACTTCTGGTTCTTCAGCGGCGCCCTCAATGATGGTGGTGCCATCAGCAAGCACCGCTGCCATCATGATATTGTCAGTGCCTAAAACAGTGGAGCCATATTTTCCGGAGAGGTGAATCGTATTTCCTCGAAGGTGTGGTGCAAGTATTCGAACATTGCCTGCTTTGACTTGTACTGCGGCACCAAGGGCTTCGAATCCTTTTAAATGGAGATCAATGGGGCGGTCTCCAATGACGCAGCCTCCGGGAAGAGAGACCGTCGCTGCGTGCTCTCGGCCTAGCAGGGGGCCTAAGATGCAGACAGAGGCTCGCATTTTACGAACAATGTCATACGGAGCCTCGGTTTTAATGTTCTCTGCTTGTATTTGAACAATGCCGCTGGCTCGTTCTACATCACATCCCAGGGTGCTCAAGATAGTGAGCATGTAATGAATGTCACTCAAATCGGGAACATTCTCAATAACGCAACGATCACGGGTGAGGAGCGTGGCTGCTAAAATCGGCAATGTTGAATTTTTGGAACCGCCGATGAACACTTCTCCATGAAGAGAGTGGCCACCATGTACGAGCATTTTATGCATAAGAAAGAAAGGCTAAAGGCTGAAGGCTGAAGGCTGATGGTAAAAAGCGGAAGGCAACATGATTATAATAGGGTGACAGAATAAATATTGGATTCAAAAAGTTGTATCTTTGCTTTTAACTAACATGGCCTTTAGTCTTCAGCCTTAAAGCCTCAGCATGCGAGCTTCAACAAACCGCAAAACACCCTGGTAATCGGGCAGAGCAAGGATGTCCGAATAACCATTAATTTCAAGTAGTTTTATCACTTCTTTTTCTTGGTCTTTTCCAATTTCTAAAAGGAGGCGGCCTCCTGCGGCAAGGCCTGCTGGAGCTTGTTCGATGAGCTTTTGGATTAATACCAATCCTTTTTTTCCGCCATCAAGGGCCATGATCGGATCATATTGGACTTCGCGTGATAAAGTCGGGATTTCTTCCGCTTCAATGTAGGGTAAATTAGCAACAATTAAGTCCCATGATTGAGTTTGTTTCTCTAGCAAGTTTCCTTGATGCCATTGAATGTTAGTCACGTTATGAAGCGCTGCGTTTTCTTGAGCTAGGGACAGGGCTTCGGGAGAAAAATCAATAGCATCGATGGAGGCAGTCGGTTTTTCAAGCGCCAGCGTAATAGCAATGACACCACTGCCTGTTCCGACGTCGAGGAGACGAGAGGCTTGGTGGTGCGTAAGAGCTCGCTCCACGAGTTGCTCTGTTTCGGGTCTTGGAATCAGTCCTCTAGCATCAGAGCGAAAAGTTCTTCCAAAAAATTCTGTTGTCCCTAGCAAATGTTGCAAGGGGACACCGCGTCCTCTTTCCCGTAAAAGTTCGCGTAATGGAGCTTTCTCAACCTCTCCTAACATCCGATCAAATTGCAAGTAAAGCTCCAGTCGTGGAATATTTAAGACGTGAGCCAGCAACAACTCCACATTGAGGCGTGGTTGCTCAATATTCTGCTTTTTTAAAAAAGCAGTTCCACCTTGTAAAACTTCGAGGAGAGAGATGAAAGAATTTTTTTGATTCATATCAAAAAAAGTGAAGGGTAAAGGGTGAAGAGTAAAAGAGTCTCTTTGCTTTGGAGGCCTATTGAAAATAGGGGCTTAGAGCATAATGAGGATTATTAATTTAGTTAGACTGGTCGCTTAGCGACTCTTAACCCTTTACTCTTTACCCTTCACTTCTTCTTTCCCTGCATCTTCCAAGCGCTGCTGCACGTGAGCTGTTTCCAAGGCTCCAATGAGAGCGTCCAGGTCGCCTTCCATCACACGATCCAAATTGTAAAGAGTCAATCCGATGCGATGGTCAGTCAGTCGATTTTGCGGAAAATTATAAGTCCTGATTTTTTCTTCGCGACCGCCTGTTCCAATTTGGCTGCGTCGATGTTCAGAATATTTTTGCTCTTCTTCTGCCCGTTTTTCTTCGAGGAGTCGAGCTCGCAAAACTTGCAGCGCTTTTTCTTTGTTCTTTTGTTGGCTGCGACCATCTTGGCAGCGAACAATTTTTCCCGTGGGAATGTGTAAAATTTGAACAGCCGAGTCCGTTGTGTTGACTCCTTGGCCACCAGGGCCGCCAGAGCGACAGACCTCGATGCGTAAATCTTGAGGACGAAGAACAATGTCGACTTCATCGGCTTCAGGAAGCACCGCCACGGTTGCTGTGGAAGTGTGAATGCGGCCTTGGGCCTCCGTTGCGGGAACGCGCTGCACGCGATGAACGCCGCTTTCATAACGAAGCTTACGAAAGACTTGTTCTCCACTCAGCTGAAAAATAACTTCTTTGAAGCCGCCTAATTCTCCTGTGCTTGCTTCAATCGTTTCCATTTTCCAACCATGTGTTTCAGCATACCGAGTGTACATGCGGTACAAGTCCGCGGCAAATAGACCCGCTTCGGATCCACCTGCGCCTGCCCTGATTTCAACGATCGCATCACGATCATCGTCTGGCTGTGCTGGGAGAAGCCCGACGTGAAGGGCTTGTTCCAATTTAGGAATTTTTTGTTGCAGTTCCACAATTTCGGCAGCGGCCATTTCAGCGAGTTCGGCATCGGCTCCTCGTGCCAGCTCTTCATTCTCTTGAAGATGACGGCGTGTTAGCTCTAGCTGCTGCACTGTTTCTAACAATTCTTTAACACGAGCATGTTCCTGTAAAATTCCGCGAGCTTTCTTCGCATCTTGAAAAAGATTGGGGTCCATAATCTCTTTTTCTAAAACAGAAAAACGCTCGCGACGTTGCTGAATGAGGTTAGTGAAGTCGAGAGACATGGGGCAGGAGAAGTGAAGAGTAAAGAGTGAAGGGTAAAGAGTGTTTTCAGATCAAAATAAAATCAGGATCTCCAAGATAACATTTTAGTAGAACGTTATTTTAAAGCAACAATGTCTGATAAGTGAACGCTTTGACATTCGCGTTAGCTACTCTTTACCCTTCACCCCTTACTGGCCTTGCAAAGCAAGGCCTAAACGCTTACCGCTTTTTCGTGGCAAGCTTGGAAGCCTGAGCCTGCGTGGCGCTGACGGTGCCTTGAGCGCGAGTAGCGTGAACGCTGCCGTAACGACGAGAGAATTTCTCAACGCGTCCTGCTGTATCAATAAATTTCTGTTCCCCGGTGAAGAAGGGGTGGCAGGCAGAGCAGATACCGATTTTAAGATTGTCACGAGTGGAACGTGTTTGATAAACCGCGCCACAAGCACAGATGATCGTTGTCGGGTTATATTCGGGATGTTTGCCAGATTTCATGAGCTAGGGAGGTTAACCTGAATAAAATAATTCTGCAAGATGAAATTCATTGAGTCTGAATTTTCTTGCCTAACATAGCAGAGCTAAGTTCAATATTCGAACAGAGATAGCATGAGGGGATAGCGCTATCATTAATTAAAAATTTTTAAAACCAACGTTATAAAAAACCTATTGTCATCGCTGCCGCAATAAGAGGTTCATCACAGCTAGCGCAGAGTTTGGAAATTTTTAACGAGAGCCTGTTTCAGTTCTCAAGATGACCGCGGGAAGTTTTTGGTTCCTCTTGGATCTTAATGGTCAGTGTCATCGGAGTTCCATGACGCAAGAGAACAATCTGAACTTCTTTTCCGACTTCTGTTTCAGCGACACGATTGCGGAGATCCACGCGGTCGATGATTGATTTTCCGTTAAACTCTACAATAAGATCGCCTGGCTTTAACCCAGCAGTCTCTGCTGGAGAGCCTGGCAAGGTTGTAAGCACGAGTGCTCCTGAGATTGTTTTTAACCCCAGTTGTTCTGCTAAAGCTGGGTTGAGGGAGCGGGTGGCTACGCCAAACCAGGGGCGAGTGACACGTCCATATTCAATGATATCATTGTAAATGCGGTGGGCCACATTCGAAGGAATGGCAAAACTGAGGCCTTCTGCTCCGCCACTTTGACTAATAATAAAATTATTGATGCCGATAACTTCTCCATGAATATTGATTAAGGGTCCGCCTGAGTTTCCTGGATTAATCTGAGTGCTCGTTTGAAAAAATTCATTTGTTGCCTCACTCATGGCGCGACGCCCTTTGGCGCTAATGATTCCTTGAGTGACCGTCTCTTGAAGTCCAAAAGGATTGCCAATAGCAAAAACTTGTTGTCCTACTTTTACTAAGTCAGAATCGCCCAAGGCAATTGGAATGAGGCAGGAAGCATGAATTTTTAAAACAGCGATATCAGCATGTTGATCAAAGCCTGTTAACTTAGCTGGGAGTGTGCGTCCATCATTAAGTTGGACGATGATTTGAACCGCATCTTTCACCACATGCCAATTGGTGATGATGTGACCTTGACTGGAAACAATCATTCCTGAACCCATTTTATTAGCGGCAGGAGAAACTTCATTGAAAAATCCAAAAAACTCGCGGAGTAATTCTTCGCGGCTTGGTGCATCGGTTGTAATAATGCTGACGACAGAAGGAATCAGTTTTGCAATCAAATGAGTCTGCTCTTCATCGATAACAGCGAGCGTGGGAGCATCAAGAGCCTTGGGTTCAGAGCCTGGTGGCGGCAAGAGATGAGTGTGCCGATGGTTGATTGGCAGATGAGGCTGTAAAAAAGGCGGCGCTAGTTGAAATAATTTCCAACAAAAAAGTCCTGCAACAAAGAGGAGTAAAAAGGAGACGAAAAAAAGAAAATAGGGGAGTTTCATGGAAAGACTGGAGGATAAAGAAAATTCACAGGGATGGAAGCGATAGAAGGGATGGCGGAAATTTCATTGAATTAGTATTAATAATTGAAATTAGGTGCCTGAAATTTTTGAGTGTTGGGTGAAAATAAATTTATGTTCTAAGTTTCAATTTTTTTAATCCCTTCCATCGCTTCCATCCCTGTGAATTAAGCCTTGCTTTCGCCACAACTTCCCGAAGAGCAGGCGCGCTTGGTCGGCTTAAATAGAAGGCCTGTAGGTGTCGTGGCTAAGCCTCCCTCGGAAGTTTCTTTGTAGATGCGAGGCATTTTATTGCCCACTTCTCGCAAAGCTCCTACGACTTCGTCAAAAGGGACTACGCTCTGTACACCGCTTAACGAGATCGCAGCAGCACCAAAAGCATGAAGTCCATAGAGGCCATTGCGCATGGTGCAAGGAGCCTCTACATAACCACCAATCGGATCACAAATGAGGCCTAATGTATTTTGTAAAGCAAGTCCTGCGGCATTGACTGCTTGTTCTGCTGTGCCGCCATCAAGCTCACAGATGGCTGCAGCAGCCATGGAGCAGGCGCTTCCTACCTCTGCTTGACATCCTCCTTGAGCTCCAGAGAAGCAGGCGCCATGGCCGATGATTTTACCAATGCCAGCAGCCGTGAAGAGAGCATGAGAGGTTGTTTTGTCAGAGCTCTCTCTCGTTTCTTGCCAGGTCAGCAAGCAAGCAGGGCAAATACCAGCGCTGCCAGCGGTTGGTGTTGCGACAATGCGACCAAAAGCAGCGTTGGTTTCTAGAACAGCCAATGCATAAGCAATGCTCTTTTCAAAAATGGGACCAAGAGCACTGACGGAAGTTCCTTGACTGTGGGCCAAGACGCGTCGTGAATCGCCCCCCGAAAGACCACTGCGACTTCGCTCTGTGATCTCGAGACCCGCATGGACAGCTTCTTTCATCCGACCATAATAAGTGAGCATTCGTTGTTCAATCTCCTCGCGGGAGAGAGAACCAGTCTCGATTTCACTTTGAATCGTGGCTTCAGCAATGGAAATCTGATGACGCTGACAAAGCTCGAGTAATTGAACGGCAGTGCGGAATTGGTAAGTCATGAAAAATGAGGCTGAAGGCTAAAGGAAATTCACAGGGATGGAAGCGATGGAAGGGATAGAATTAAATTTTCTAATTTCAGTTTTTTAAATTTAGATTTCAATAAATAATAGTAAAGTTTTCTTAATTTTAAAAATCAATACGATCTAATACCACTTTCAATAAATAGAGCGTGTCCGCAAACAGCTCATTTTTGACATTTTTTAAAAGGTAAAATTTTTTTCCTAAAAAGCAGCTCCGTTTTTCACCAGGGCAGCAGCAATTTTTAGCACACTTCGATTGACAAGTGAAGTGCAACACACTCACTGCTTCAAAATCACTAAATCTGAA
>JAPLTJ010000175.1 GCA_026398175.1 Verrucomicrobiia bacterium
CCTACGAAGTTTTTTTTGGAAAAGAAATTTTCTCAGCCATGTGCTTTCAAGGCCTACATTGGTAGAAACAATGAGCCTTGCCGGGCAGACACGTAGTAGCTGCGCGCTTTCCAGTTCCTACTCTCAATGCCAACCTAAAAAAAGCAACACACCTTTGAGCAATCCATCATGTTAGCTTTTCAGAGCAGAGTATTGCACTTCACTTTTGAATCGGCGACGCTAAAAAACCGGGGGACTTTGGGACAGGCTCTAACTAATCGCACAAGATCCTGATGAATCTGCTTTTTCAATATCTTCCTGTGCATTTCTTACGTATCTATCAATGATCGCTTGATCCGGTTGAGGCTGCTGGGCTTCTTCGGCTGCGCGAATAAACCACCTGCCTGCAGTGGAGAGAGCTATTCCCCTATTTCTATCGCCTGTTGCGAATGCATCAGCACCTTGTTGACATAGATCTGCTGATTGAGTGAACCAAGTGATAACTTGTTCTCGCGGTTGAGGCTGCTGGGCTTCTAAGGCTGCGCGAAGAAAAGAACTGCCTGCCATGCTGAGAGAGGGCCCCCTATCTCTATCACCTGTTGCGTATAGAGCAGCAGCTTGTTGATGTAGATCTGCTGCTTGAGTGAACCAAGTGATAACTTGTTCTCGCGGTTGAGTCTGCTGGGCTTCTAAGGCTGCGTAAAAAAAAGAACTGCCTGCCTGGGCGAGAGCTATTTCCCTATCTGTATCACCTGTTGCGTATGCATCAGCAGCTTGTTGATATCGATCTGCTGATTGAGTGAACAAAGCGATAACTTGTCCTCTCGGTTGAGGCTGCTGGGCTTCTACGGCTGCGCGAACAAAACACCTGCCTGCCATGAAGAGAGTCACTCCCCTATTTATATAACCTGTTGCGAATGCATCAGCACCTTGTTGACATAGATCTGCTGATTGAGTGAACCAAGTGATAACTTGTTCTCGCGGTTCATAGTGACTAGAGAATGCTGCATTCAATTCTGGATTGCGAGTAAGAGGAATTATTTTTCTGGCTAATAAGCTCTCTTCCCGACAAGTTGACGCTAGCTGATCAATGGCTGTTTGGGTTGCCTCATCTATGACTTCATAGGGAGGAGGTAATAATTTTGCATAAGCTGCTTTTGCTTCAATGAAGGCCTTCTGATGACTAATGCAGTCAATGAGCCTTTGTTTTGTATTCAGTAAGTGTTGAGGAGGATTGCCAAGAGCTATATGAGCTTCCACAATATCCAGAAGTGCTTGATGAGTTAGTAAGTCTTTAATGTCTACTTCAAGTTGATGAGCAATCTTCTCAATTTTATTGGGAGATTCATTGATTTTTGAGAAACTCGCGAGTCTAAAGGATTCTAATCCTACTTTAGAAGAAAAGCTTCCCTCTAAATGAGTGTTTATTTTACATTGATAGATGTTTGCTTGTTCCAAAACAGCAATCAGATGCTGGAGGCCAAAGATACGATGTTCGGACTCAAGGGAAGAGTCTTTTATTTGTTCTTGATGTAGCTCTGCTTGGCAGGCTGCTTTTCTTTTATCAATGGTTTCGGAGCGACTATAACTTTGAGAAACGACGTCAAAGGGTTTGAGATCGACTGGATGCCTCAAAGCTGAGGATCTCATGAACGTTGCTGTTGTATTATCGAAGTGATCAGTGGATTGCCATCCTTCTGTCCCACTCATCTTCTCTTGCCAACCCTCAGGAGCAAGACGATAAAGTGGTTTAGGCTCAACAGCTGCCACAGAATGCCCTTGGAAAGAGTCTCCAGTAGTAGCCGCGGGCGGGGAAGCTTGAAGATGTTCTTCTGTGGAGGTAAGAACGGTTGAGTCAGTTGCTGTTCCAGATGATATAGAAGTACGTTCCATTGAAGAACTTTGTAGTTCTTTCGATCCATCTTGTCGATAGAAATGACCTTGATCCATTGATTCTCTTCCTGCTGAAGAAGACTCTGAAATGCGACGACCCGCTGCTTCTTCTTGTTGTTCTGCGGCACGAGCAGATCCTGGACGGGCTGGACCCTCTCCTTCTCCAAACATTGGAATAGCTTGAAGCGAAAAGGTTGTTCCTATCAAAAGAAGGATAGCACTTAGTGGGGGAATAAATTGCATTTAAAATAATGAGCCGTAAATGTTACGGTTTTTTGAAATGTTGCAATCCTTTTTTTAAAAACAATTCACTTTTGAAGAGAGTCGAAATAGAGTTTTTTTGTGACTACTTCAAAAAAAAACCTGCTTTTCTTAGCAATCCTTGTTGTTGCACTTCAAGGTTTCCTAGGCCTAGAGAAACATCATTATCACTCCCATTATTCCCTGTAGCAGCAACAACAATGATACCTCCAGAACGAGCGCGATTGAAAACATCATATTCAGCGGGGCTTAATGGCACACAAAAGCTATAACTGATGATCTTGGCTCCTTGGGAGAGAGGGCTCAATAAAGCACACCAATGGACTCGTGCGCCAGTTTATACCAAAGTGGGCGAACATTCACGAAATCCCCGATGACTTTATTGAGCAAGTTCAAAACAGCTTGAATCATCGACCCAGAAAAATTCTTGGAGGCAAGACGCCCTACGAAGTTTTTTTTGGAAAAGAAATTTCTCGACCCAAGCCATGTGCTTTCAAGGCCTACATTGGTAGAAGCAATGAGCTTTGCCGCGCAGACACGTAGGAGCTGCGGGCTCCAGATGAAGGCATTCACTCCAGGTTCTCAGCGCCACGTCGCTTCGCTCCGAGGCACCTCCACCTTGCGTGAATACCTTCATCTTTGGCTTCTCCACGCGCCACCCAATTCTTCCTTGCCTGCTCGCTTTCCACTTCCTACTCTCAATTCCAACCTAACAAAAAGCAACACACCTTTGAGTATCCATAATGCTAGCTTTTCAAAGCAGAGTGTTGCACTTCACTTTTGAAACGGCGATAATAAATTCAGCAAAATTGAGGAGTTATGATAAATTTTTTTAATTCGAATTTGCCGAAGGCAACGATTGCACTCGTTACCCGTTACTTTTTCTGTAGCTAGTACAGCTTTCAAACAAAAACAAATATTTGTTTCCAAAACGGACTCACTTTAAGACAGACTCTACCCATGGCTCATCGTCCTTATTTTTTCTCATCCGATTCTGTCCGACTAACGCTCACCAATGAGGAACAATCAGCCGCTGTGGAGGATGTTGTCAAACTGCTGAAGCAAGATCGTCACGTTACTAATTGGAATGAACTTTTTCAAGCGGTGATAGCACTTTCCACGCCCCCTTTGAAAATCGATCAAGAAAATGCAGTTGCCATTTATCATGTGAGAACCAATAGTGTTCAAGACCTGATCATGGCAGCAGGGAGGAGCATTTCAGGAATTCGCTTTAAAGAATCCGACCAACTCGTGCATCTCATCATCGTTATAGGAATCCCACATGCCTTGAACCAAGAATACTTGCGCGTGTTGGGCTCATTGGCCCGCTCGCTGAAAGAGCCTGCTCTTTTTCAACAGCTCCTCACCACAGAAAGCGCCGATGAATTTATCGACATTCTGTCTCAACATCATGAATGAAACAACGCTCCCTCTTCTTGAATTGCGCAATCTCTCTGTTTCTTTTCCAATCCGTCGAGGAATCTTTCGTCGCCATCGAGAAGAAATTAAAGCCGTTGATAACGTCAGCTTCTCGATCCCAACTGGCCAAACGGTCGGGCTTGTTGGAGAGAGTGGAAGTGGCAAGACAACCATTGGCCGCACCATTGTCAAACTTCAATCGATCACCTCTGGCTCTCTTTTTTACCGAGGCACCGATATTTCTTCAATGACCCACGCTGAATTTCATCCTTATCGGAAAAAAATTCAGATGATTTTTCAAGATCCTCATGGCTCCTTAAATCCCCGCCTGACAATTGGCAGCACGATTGCAGAAGCATTAGAAATTCACTTTCCAGAGCTCTCGTTGGCTCAACGTCAAGCACGGGTGGCAGCGCTGCTCGAAAAAGTGGGATTACTCCCTGAAATGATGCGTCGCTATCCTCATGAATTTAGTGGTGGACAACGCCAGCGCATCGGCATTGCACGGGCCTTAGCGGTTGAGCCAGAGTTACTCATTTGCGATGAACCTGTGAGCGCTCTGGATGTGAGCGTCCAGGCTCAGATCGTTAATTTGCTTCAAGATCTGCAGGAAGAACTTGGTTTGGCGATGCTTTTTATTGGACATGATCTTGCTGTGGTAAAACATATCAGCAATAGCGTCTTGGTTCTCCATCATGGCAACCTCGTCGAGGCAGGACGATCTGATGAAGTTTTAAAAAACCCACAAAATGAATATACGAAAACGCTCCTTGCTGCAGTACCGAAAATCTGAAGAGATTCACAGGGATGGAAGCGATATAAGAAAAATTTTTAAATAAAAGGCCCAGTAAATTTTTTAAAAACTTTTCTTACTTTTCAAACAAACGCTTCCATCTCGATTCCAGCAGTGCAAGAAATCCGGACATCTCTTCGATTTCCAGCAACCATCCCATGCTCATAAAAAGAGCCACTGCTCCAGCGATGACGCTCAAGAGTCCTCCCATTCTGAATAGCACGGACATTTTAGAAAGATGATGCAGCCAAGGATGAGCGACCATGGCTAAAAGAATCATCGGTATAGAAGCCAGTGCGCAGCGCCAGAGCGTGCTCCAAAGTCTTCTGAGATGCAGTGTTCCCGCGAAGTGAGTCATAAAATAGATGAGCATTCCAACATTCAGCATGGCTGCTAGAGCCGTTGAGAGGGCCAATCCTTTGTGTCCCATCTTGAGATGAAAAATAAAGAGGAGGTTGAAAATAAAGTTAACGGCAATCGAAAGGAAACTGATCATCATCGGAGTCCAACGGTGATTGATGGAATAAAAAGCAGGCGTCAAGACCTTGATGCACGCATAAGCAACTAATCCTAGTGCATAAAACTGCAGTGACTCGGCCGTGCGCAAAGTGTCGAATTCGTGAAATTTTCCACGTTGATAAATTAAGGCGATAATCGGTTCGGCCAACATGATCAAACCGATTGCAGCAGGAAGCGTTAAAAAAAGAGCCAGTCGCATGGCCCGACCTAAGGTTGCACAAAATTGAACCATGTCTCCTAAGATCGCCATGCGCGAGACCACGGGCAAGGTCACGGTGGCAATCGCAACGCCAAAGACGCCCAGCGGCAATTGCATCAGGCGAAAAGAAAAGGAAAGCCAACTCACAGGACCATCTCCCAAGTAAGAAGCAAAAATACTATTGATCATCACGTTGATTTGCACTGCACTCGCGGCAATCACGGCTGGAAGCATTAACGAGAGAACTTGCTTCACGCCGGGATCCCGCCAACGACAATCCAGGATCCAATGAAAGCCAGCTTTATAAAGACTTGGTACTTGAACAAGCAGCTGCAAAAGACCTCCCAGCAAGGTTCCCAAGGCAAGGCCTGTCAAAGAGCGCTCTCCAAAATGAGGATCCAACCACCATCCGAAAGCAACGCCTCCGAGAATCGATCCGAGATTAAAAAAGCTGGAAGCCAACGCCGGCGCGGTAAAAATATTCTTTGCATTGAGCATCCCCATCGCGAGTGCAGCTAAGGAGACCAGCAAAATAAAAGGATACATCACGCGCGTGAGGAGCACTGTTAAGAGAACTTTGTCCGGAGAAAATCCAGGCGCCAACACGTAAATGAGTTGGGGTGCAAAAATCACGCCGAGTAACGAGACGAGACTCATAAAAACAACCGTTAAACTCGCCATCTTCGCAGCGAGGCTCCAAGCCGATTCCTCGCCCTCTGTCGCAATCTTCTGCGAGAAGACCGTTACAAAAGCTGTCGACAAAGCTCCCTCAGCAAAAAGATCGCGCAATAAGTTAGGCGCTCGGAAGGCCGTGATGAAAGCATCCATCCCCCGACCCGCTCCGAAAAGTCCTGCAAAAATCAGCTCACGACAGAGTCCTAAAATCCGACTCATCATGACTGCTCCAGCGACAACGCCGGCGGCGCGGGTGTTAAGACGTTCGTTGGAAGGATTCATGAAAGGGAAAAGAAATTAGCCGCAAAGCAATCCAAGGCAAAGAAGAAAATGGCAGCAAAAATAGAGCTAGAGCGTTTTAAATGAAGTTGTAGCCGATGCAGTGCCAGGAACGAGAAGCGCAGACCCGCAGTGTATATCTAATACTCGAGGACGCGAGCACCGGAGTGACGCTGCAATGCGCGGCTACAACTTTAGTGAAAATGCTCTAGCCGAGAACCAACTGTATCAAATGTTGAAGGCAGCCCGTAGCCGCTAGCGTAGCAAGAGCGAGCTGCATCAGTTAGGGCTGTTTACTCGCTGCATATTCTTTTAACAATTCTTCAATCACTTTAGGATCAGCTAGAGTAGAAACATCACCAAAATCTTGCGTTTCACCCGATGCGATTTTTCTTAAGAGCCGACGCATGATTTTTCCAGAACGTGTTTTAGGTAATGCTACGGCAAATTGGATGATGTCCGGTTTCGCAATAGGGCCAATAATTTTAGCAGCTTGTTCACTTAAAATTTTCTTTAATGCGAGCGTTGGTTGCACATTGGCTTTAGGCGTAACAAACGCATAAATACCTTCTCCTTTGATCTCGTGGGGATAGCCAACGACGGCTGTCTCTGCAATGTCCCGATGCATAACCAGCGCGCTTTCAATTTCTGCTGTGCTTAAACGATGTCCTGCTGTGTTAATAACGTCATCAATGCGTCCTGTAATATAATAATATCCATCGGTATCACATTGCGCACCATCACCAGTAAAGTAAGCACCCGATACAGGCATGAAATATCCTTCGATAAAACGGGAATGATTGTTATACACCGTTCGCATGAGGCCAGGCCACGGCAGGGTGATTAACAAATTACCTTTTGTTTTTTCAGTCAATTCAGGTTTGATTCCCCAAAAAGGCTTTGTGGCTGATCCTGGCTTTAAGGGTGTAATACCGACAATGGGGGTAATTAAAAATCCTCCCGTTTCTGTCTGCCACCACGTGTCAATAACGGGGCATTTTGAATTTCCAACTTTATCAAAATACCATTCCCAGACACTCGGATTAATGGGTTCTCCCACAGTTCCTAATATTCGTAAACTCGTGCGCTGGCTTTTCTTCATCCATTCATCACCTTCTCGCATGAGCGCACGAATAGCGGTAGGCGCCGTATAAAAAATATTTACATCATATTGATCCACAATTTGCCAAAACCGTCCTGCATCAGGATACGTAGGAATGCCTTCATAGAGCAAAACTGTCGCGCGATTAGCCAGTGGTCCATAAACACCATAAGAATGTCCCGTAATCCATCCAATGTCGGCGGTACACCAATAAATATCACCCGGTTGATAATCAAAAACGGTTTTAAAAGTTAATGCGGTGTATAATAAATAACCAGCAGTAGTGTGCAAAATGCCTTTTGGTTTTCCTGTTGAACCCGAAGTGTACAACACAAAGAGAGGATCTTCGGATTCCATTTCAACACAATCGCAACGACTCTCCACGCCTTGCAGTGCCTCATCATAAAACACATCACGTTGTGCATCCCAAGGCACCAAATTTCCGGTTCTTTTTACCATTAACACCGTTTCAACGTGAGGAGAATGTTCTAGTGCCTCATCAACTTGTTTTTTTAAAGCAATGAATTTGCCGCCTCGTAATCCTTCATCAGCAGTAATGACTAAACGACAGTCTGTCTCATTTAAACGACTCGACAAAGCTTCTGCAGAAAATCCAGCGAAGACAACACAATGAATCGCGCCGATGCGCGCGCAAGCTAACATGCTCACAATGGCCTCAGGAATCATGGGTAAATAAATTCCCACCACATCACCACGCTGAACACCATATTTTTTTAAAACATTCGCACAACGACTTACTTGCTCGTATAATATATGATAACTTATTTTCAGTGACTCTGCAGGATTGTCACCTTGCCAAATCAGGGCAATATCATCTCCATGTGCTTCGAGATGGCGATCAACACAATTGTAACAAGCATTTAAACGTGCCTTGTCAAACCAACGAGCTTCTCCTTTTGTCCAATCGCCTGTTAAGACGCTTTCCCAAGGAGAGGAAAAATCTAAAATTGCAGCCTGTGTTGCCCAAAACTTTTCTGGATGCTTAATGGATTTTTGATACAACTCTTCATATTGTTCTGCTGTTAAACCATCACGACGCTGGTACAAATTTGCAGAAATAATATTCGACATGACAGCAGGTTGGTTGAGTAAATTTTAAGCAAAATTGTAACTACTAACATCCTTTTATTTCTACAAAATAAAAGGACGTTAATAAATTCGGCGTAGAATCTTTGCGACAACTATCAAACTACGTCAACACTAGCGACGTCACTTTATTTCGTAGAAATAAAGTGACGTTGGTACCCACTTTTCTTCAAGCCTACCAAGGCCACTGCCACCATGAATTTTTCTTTTCAGGAGCAGGAGCTACATTATAAACAATACGGAAGCCAAGAGTACTACTGCTCGTAGTAGCATGGACAAAGGAAGCGTGTGAAAAACGGAGATCTTGAAAATTAGTCGATGCCCAAGAACCACCACGAACAACAAGCTTGCTCCTATCATTAGCAAGAGGAGTTGTCGTCCACTGATTGACATTTCCTGCCATGTCATAAGCACCACAAGGGCTTGTCGAATTAATAAATGTTCCAACGGGAGTCAAGCGCGGTTGTGTTGGGGTTGTAAAGACTCCATTGAGACAATAATTGGCCCCATTAGGAGCATCTGGAGTGAGAAGATCGTTTGAAGGAGGAGTATAACTTGAAGTTGCAAAGCTATAGTAGTAGGCATCAGACTCAATGTAGTAAGAAAGAGAGAGGTAAGACCACTCATACTTAGCTGGAACGTAGTAGGCCGCCTTATACCATTGATCTTCGGTTGGGAGATTCCATTTGGAGTTGGCAACTAAATAGAAAACTCCTTGAGCATCCCGAGCATAGGCTCCACTTTCTGTTGTTCCTATTGTTTCTTCACCAATCGGCTGGCCATTTTCTAACCAATTGCAAAATCGTGATGTCGAAAACCAATTGACATAGGTAATCGGAAGTTTTTTGCAATAATCACTAATGGGTTGGTAAGAATAACCAGTGGTTTCATCTCCTGAGCGCGTGATGCAGGCAACATCAGGATCTGTGGTCATATTGATGTTGTAAAGCAGGTGAGGATCGCTCTTGCTAGCCACGGCATTTAAAAATGCACAATATTGTTCGGCCGTTACATCATATTTTCCAATTTGATATTCTGTTGGAACAGATCCAAAACTAATTCCTCCTGGGACTCCTAGTGCATCACTGTAATTATTAGGATCACCCACGGGAACAAGATCAATTGTGATTTTGTTGGCGTTAGGGGCAGTGGCAGAAGAAGCTCCTTGAGCACAAAGCTGGCTGGCGCAAAGAAGGCTCATGGCAAGCAGGAAGAGGCATTGTTTTTTCATAGTATGGGAGTTTGTTAGGGGTGTGATTTAACATGAAGAACTAATCTTACAGAAGCGCAGGCTATTTTTTTCAAAAAATTTTCGCAAGGTTTTTATTTTAGCTTCATGATCTCGTCACCGCGCGCCTCAATCGATCCATGATGGCGCAACCAATCCCCTCCTCCGGAACGGTCTCAACAACAAGTGAGGTGACATCGCTCTCATCCAGTCGACGCAAGGCACCATAAAGATTGCCCGCAGCTTCTTTGAGGTCGCCAGAAGGGCTCAGAATTTCGATGACACCGAATCCTTCTCGCCCCTGAGAAAAAGCAAGCAAGCCGATTTCTCGAGAAGGAGATTGGGTTTCGTCGAACCAAGAAAGTTTTTTGCGCGGAGCATAATGACTTTTTAAAGAGCCGGGCGCTTTTCCATGAATGGACTGCATCACAACTTTTCCAAATGCAGAAAGTTGCTCTGCAGTGATCGGTCCTGGTCTTAAAATTTGTAATAAAAGACCTTCTTCCAAACTCGCTGATAGAGATGCAGTGGAAGGAGCCTCCGGCGCACAGCGGCTGAGTGTATAGTTACATACATGCGGCGTGGCAGCCGCTGGATCGACTGCCGTTAGGCAGCCCGTAAGGGCGAGACTCGCGGGAGCGAGGGAGTTGCTACTCGATGACGCGAGCACCGGAGCGACACCGCAATGCGCTCTATCAGTAGAGTTTCGAAGAAGGTCTTCATGCGGCCAGACAATCGTTGACTCCAGACCATGATAGCACGGGCCTCCGTCGACGATGAGTGGAATTCTTCCATTGAGCTCTCCCTGCACATCAGTAGCGGTGGTGGGGCTGATGCGCCCAAAACGATTGGCGCTCGGTGCAGCGAGGGGCAAATCAAGTTGCTGTAAGATTTTTCTAAAAACTGGATGAGCTGGAACACGCACGGCCACGGTTTCCAAACCAGCTGTGACTAAATCGGGAATCGAAGTAGCTCGCGGGAGCAACAAGGTCAAAGGCCCTGGCCAAAAAGCTTCAGCTAGAGCCATCACGGATTTTTTTAACTCGGGCGTCAAACTGACAACACGATCGAGCCAGGAAACATCGAGGAGATGGACAATGAGCGGATCGGAGAGCGGTCGTTGCTTTGCTTCAAAAATGGAAGTGAGAGCTTTGGGCGAAAAAGCATTTCCTGCCAGTCCATAAACCGTCTCGGTCGGAAGAGCGACAACTTCTTCTTGTTTTAAAAAATCAACAGCAGCAGTGATGCCCTCTTCTGCCGGCAACAGCAGTGTCTTCATATTACTGGCTTCACCTTTTTGTCTTTGGATTTTTTGGGGAGCTCTAATTTACTCGTTGCTGCCTTGATTCGTTGGGCGTTTCTAAAAGTTGTTAACTTTTTTGCAAGCGCTGGACTGCTATGAGCTAACATGGCAACAGCAAAGAGTGCGGCATTTTTTGCGCCGGCTTCTCCAATCGCGAAGGTAGCAACAGGAATGCCAGCTGGCATCTGCACAATCGAGAGGAGCGAATCCATTCCTGCTAATGTTTTGCTTTTGATCGGAACACCAAGGACAGGGACAGTCGTTTGTGCTGCCAGCATTCCTGGAAGATGCGCGGCGCCTCCAGCACCAGCAATAATCGCAACGAGCCCTCGCTTTTGGGCATCACGAGCATACTTGGCCATTTCGAGCGGCATCCGATGAGCTGAGAGAACTTGTGCTTCAAAAGGAACACCAAATTCTTCGAGCAGTTTTGCTGCTTCCAGCATCGTCTCCCAATCAGACTTACTTCCCATGACGACGCCGATTAAAGGAGTGTTTGTTGATTTATTTTTAGAGAGCTCTTTCATTTTGGAGATCTTAAGACAGACGCACTCTTTCAAGCGAACTCATTTTTTAAAAAGAAGTTATTTTTTGCAAAGCTGAGATTGCTGGTGTAGCTTTGGTCTCTTTTTTTAATTGATAATGGAAAAATTTTTTTCTCGCCCTACCTTTCTTCTTTCTCTCTTAGGATGTTTATCGCTGGTAATTTTAGTTTGTTTTTTTCCTCATCCTTTCTCACTAGGAGAAATTTCAAAAAATCGTTCTATCACTCAGCGTCTTGATTCCAAAAAATTTCCCCAAATAGGAAAAAATGCCTCCCAACCACGCCATCTTACGAGTTCCGTTTATCACGATCCAGCTCCCTTGGATCATCTCTCCGAGCAAGAAGAAGCATTATTTCCAGGCGCGAGCGTTGTTGAAGCAAAGGAAATTGATGGACCTGAGCCTGGTGAAAAAACACGACTTCGTATTTTAAAAACAGAGTGCAAATATCCGATGCTGCGAACCGAAGAAGTGATTGATACTGCTCATAACAATGTTGTCTCACGTGCGGAGATGGCAGCTGATCATTTTTTGGTAACCTTGCCTAAGAACGAAGATCCCAATCTCTTTTTCAAAAAGATGGGGACACAAGCCGTGCAAATGACACGGGTGACAGAGGCAACAGCTCTTTATCGTGTGGACCTTGCCTCCTCCTCTCTGGATGCGCTTCCGCAAGGCTTGCAACAAAGCGATGCGGCCACGCGAGGCATGGGAGAAGCAAATTTTATGGTTCATGAAAGAGAGGTTCCTAATAATAGGCTATATTACTGCCAATGGCCTCTTCTTGAAAGTGAAAATTATTATGAATACTTCTGGTACAACTCTATTCCTTACCCACTTAAGACTCCACTTGCCATTGCTCATGGCGTCAATGCTTCGGCAGCTTGGGATATTCGCACCGATGCTTCTTCGGTGATTGTTGCTGTGATTGATTCAGGAATTCGTTACACACATCAAAGTCTAGCTCCCAACATGTGGCATAATCCCTCTCCATCAGCCGCTGGAGATTTGTATGGTTGGAATGCTGTGAGTAATAATGGTGATCCAATGGATGACGAAGGTCATGGCACTCATTGCGCGGGAACAATAGGTGCTGTTGGGGATAATAGTTTAGGAACCTGTGGAGTGGCTTGGAAAGTCCAGCTGATGGCGTGTAAGGCTATGAACAAAAATGGCACTGGCTATCATAGTGATCAAGTAGTTTGCTTGGACTATGCTCTCAGCCATGGAGCTCAAATTATGAACTGTAGCTTTGGTGGCTATTTCTGGAGCTATGCCCAATATGGCGCATTCAAGCGCGCTCATGATCAAGGAGTGATTGTGGTGTGTGCGGCTGGAGAAGATTCTTTGACCACAGAAACTCCTGACTATCCTTCAGATTATCAACTCGACAACATGATCAATGTGACGGCTCTTTCATCTGATGGCACCATGCCTGACTGGTGTAATGTTGGTCCCACAATCATTGCGTTGGCAGCTCCAGGAGAAGATATCCTCTCCACCTGGAATGATTCTGATTCTTCTTACGACTATATGGCTGGCACTTCGTGCGCAGCTCCTTTTGTTACCGGTGCTTTTGCTTTGCTTAAAGCACAATTTCCCAATGAATCATATCAGCAGCTTATAGCTCGTCTTGTTAACTCCGTTGATCAATTACCTAGCCTCAAAGGCAAGACCATTACCGGAGGAACGCTTAATATTGCGAAAGCGCTCACTGGACCAACACCAGGACCGGAATCGTTTTATCATCCACATGAAAGCTGGTCGACTTATGTTAAGTCACTGATTAGCATGAGGTAGTGCAACAATTCGTCTGTAAATTGGTTGCCTCAGGTCTTTTTGATTTCAGTACTTCTGCCTCTTGTTAGAGGTAGGGTTGTCAGATAACCGAAGGTAGGCATGGAGCCTTACGAGCACCCCATGGGGTGCTCGTAAGGCTCGGCCAAGAGTGGTTAAATTAAGTTTGAACAACAAACTCTAACTACCTCAAACCACCATGACCGAACACACTGATATTACACTTTCTAAAGATATATTCAACCCAATCCTAGAGACAGGCCTCGAAGGTTTGCCTGAGGCTATTTCTTCACTCATCAATCACGCTATGCTTGTCGAACGTTCTCAACATTTAAGGGCGTCTCCATATCAGCGTAACTCCCTTCGCAATGGTCATGCCAACGGTTTTAAAAATCGTTATATCGAGAGTCGCTTAGGAGCCATCGAGCTGAAGGTGCCTCAAGTGAGAAATAGCGACATTCCATTTTATCCAAATACGTTGGAACGCGGTCAACGTTCTGAAAAAGCCCTCTCCATTGCTATCGCTGAGATGTACTTGCAAGGCGTCTCCACTCGCCGTGTTACCAATGTCCTTGAAGCGCTTTGTGGATTGGAGGTGACATCGACTCAGGTCAGTCGTGCTACAGCTGAACTTGATCCTATGCTTGAGTCCTGGAGATCTCGTCCCATTCCTCCTATTGCTCATCTGATCTTAGATGCCCGTTACGAAAAAATACGTGTTGCC
>JAPLTJ010000021.1 GCA_026398175.1 Verrucomicrobiia bacterium
GAGATCGTTTGTCTCTGGTTACATGATGATAGCCTCTGGCCATGATAATCTCCTTGGTTTTGACACCTTAAAGATTACCATCATCATGTAGCCTTTCTATTTTTTTTCACGTGTTGCACTTCGCGGTTGAAAGGGCCTCTTTTAAAAAATTCTTTTGTGTTCTCTGCGTGCCGCTTCTTAAGCGGCTTTGTGCTCTTTGCGGTGAATTTCTTTCCTTAAGTTGACGGGTAAACAGATGCCTTTACCCTTCACTTATCCATTCAACGGAACGATTACTTTTTTATTTTTTCATTAACTTCCTAAAAAGAAAAATTCCCAAAGCCGTAAATAAAATATTAGGCAACCAGATTAAAAAAATCGGATGCGCATTGGGATTAGATCGAAAAGTATCTGCAATAATAATAAAAAAGAAATAGCCAAACGCGATCACAATACTTAAGGCGAATCCCGCAGAGGTTTCTTTGCGATGAGCGGTGATTCCCAAAGGAACCGCAATGAGCGCAAAAGCAATCGCAGCAAAAGCAATGGAGAAGCGCTTGTTGAGTTCCACTAGCAATTGCAAATGCTGCGGCGTCCCTTTTTTGAGTTCTGCAAGAAGTTCTCCAAGACGATAAGAATTAAGATGCCGTCCTCGCATCTTCTGTTGGAAGAGTTGCTTTAATGACATCGGAAAAACTCCTGATTTCATCATGATCCCTTGGTGTATCTTTGAAAAATCATTGGGGCTGCTTGGATCTCTTTCTTCGAAATGAGCATCTTGAAGTTTCAGTAAAAGCCGCGCGTTTTCTTTATCAACGGTCAGATGACCTTCTTTTGCAAAAACAACTTTAGCAAGATGGTCTCCATCCAATTCAAAAACCAAAAGATTTTTCAACGTCTCCCCCTCTCGCTGTCCAACGTAGACGCGACGATCAGGAAATTGATCTGTCACTTCATCACTCTGGAAAAAAGAAAGAGGATTACTAGTCGCAATTTTATAAAGATGCTCCATCATGGCTTGCTCTGCTCGTGGTGCCACTTCCAGATTAATCAACAGACAAATCATTGCCAAAAAACAAGCGCTCCACAAAACAGGAATACATATCTTCACAAAACTGATACCGACCGCTCTCATGGCAATCAGTTCATTATCGGCAGAGAGCCGCCCAAAGACTAGAAGCAATGCCGTCAAGAAGCCCCATGGAATCGTGAAGGTCATGGAAAAGGGCAAGACAAAAGCAATGAATGCAAATACAACACTCAACGGAACATTGTGGTTAATGAGCAAGTCGAGCAACTCTTTAAAAACATTTCCCAACACCAACACAAGACTGAGCAAAGCTACACCCATGGCTGTAGCAACGCCTATTGCTGAAAGAAGATAACGATCGAGAATTTTCAAAGTGGAAAGAAGCTGAAGATTAAAGACTATAGGCTATCATCGAATGGCGCTAAGTTAAGGCAATTTTAGGATTTTAAACGCTCCATTAATTGAAGAATTACTGCCTCCTGATTCACTCGCTCCTGCATGAGAGATGCAAGTTGGTCATCACGTTGAAGAATTGCTTGGTGCACGTTAGTTGCAAAAGCCATTTTTTCCGTGATTGATGCATTGAGGGCATTCTTGATGTTACGGAGCTCTTCGATTGCTTGTTGTTCAAATGCTTGATAACCAAATTCATTTTTTTCTGCTAAGCACAATAAAGATCGGACTGATAAAAGTTGTTCCCTCCATTTTTTAAGAAATTTTTTTAGGCCTTCAAAAGGCATTTTGTCTTTGGCTACAGCAAGCAGCTGTTGGTACATTTCCATAGAAAATTTTCCACAAAAATCATTTCTCAACAAATCATCTTCTTCTCTTGCAATATTATTTTCTCCACTGCGAATAGTGCAATCCAGTTTAAAATGACATAAGGTTGGATCGATAAAATGATCGCTATAATCTTGTAGTAAGTTGTGATTAACATCTAACTCTAGTGCCTTGGCTATCCTTTTTATTTGAACAGCTGGATCTTTTATAAGCTGATCATAATCCACTAAAATCCGTGGATAACCTTCTGAATGTTCAAGACAACTTAGAAGAAAAGAGATCCAGATCCAAAAAGATTTTTCAGGAGGTTCTTGAGTGAATGCAGTTATAGAAGCAACAACACTTTCAGGGTTTCTAAGAGCAATCACAAAAGAAACATGCAAATCCAACTTTTTGAAAACTTGTTTCCAAAAAGGAAGCAAAATAGAAACTCTGGGATATTTCATTCCGAGAGGTTGTGAGTCAGAAAATTTTTCTGATAATAATTGAGCTGCTTGTTCTACAAATCCCTGCTTACATAAAAAATTTATTTCTTCTTCAGTAATCGATAAAATACTCCGCGAGCGCTTTGCTAAAGAACTCAGCTTATTTAATATTTCGTTATTGAAGTTTTGAAACTGAGGATCCTCCCAATCACCTTTAGGATTGTGTGCAGGAAAATTAAATAAAGGAGCTGTTAATAAGACACCTAACGCTGAGAGACCTTTTGTTAAAACGCTTGTTCCACTTCGATAAGGTCCAACAACAAGAATAATTCGTTTTTTGTTTTTTATCATAGTCGTTTTACTATACTGTGCGCGGGAAAGAGTTGAGGTTTTTACACTGCAATTTTTGACTCTAGCAAGGCGGAAGAGAGCGCGACGCTATGCGTACATAACGTAAGCTCTGACAACGCTGCTAGAGTTAAAAAGGGCTTGTACAAACCTCGAATATTGAGCACGCACAGTATAAAATGATATTTCTATTTTAGGCAGCCTTGTTTATAGCTGGCTTAATTACATTGAGAAATAGTTTTATGAATTTTTTACTGATAAGCCTTGGCAGCAGAGGTGATATCAATCCTTTTATCAGCTTGGCTCTTGCTTTGAAAAAGCGTGGCCACAACGCGACGATCATTACTTCAGAAGTATACGAAAAACTAATTACTGATTTAGGGTTGTCTTTTATCTCCTGCGGTAGCGCAGAGGAATATTATGAAGTTATTAGGCATCCAGATCTCTATGATCCCAAGAAGGTCTTTTTTTTATTTGAAAAAATAGTCTTAGGCTCAATGCCGCTACTCTATCGCATCCTTGCCGGGTTTGATCCAAAAGATACCACTCTCGTCGCAACCTCGCTCATGCTGGGAGCGAGAATGGCTCATGAAAAATATGAATTTCCACTCATCACTGTTTGCCTGCAACCTCAAGTATTTTGGAGCGCAGAAAAGCCATCAGTCTTCCCCACAGGGAGCAGCGCTCTTCAAAGACTACCTTTTTTTCTCAGAAAAATTTTTTGTGTATTGATAGATCGTTATTTGGTGGATCGTACGCTATCGCCGCAAGTAAATCAGTTCCGATCGACATTAGGCTTGCCTAAAATTCATCATATTCTTTCTCGATGGAGTTATTCTCCACAAAAAATCATAGGATGTTTTCCTGACTGGTTTGCTCAGCCTGCAGCTGATTGGCCGGCTAACCTCGAGCTTACTGGATTCGTTCATTATGACGAAAACCCTGATGAATTATTAGCACCAGAAATTTTAAATTTTTTAGCAGCTGGCGAAGCCCCACTTGTTTTTACCTATGGAACTTTTGTAACACAAGGAGATCATTTTTTTAAAACTTCAATTGAAGCAGCAAGAAAACTAGGACGTCGTTGCTTAATATTGACCCAACATCCAGAACAACTTCCTAGCCTGAATGCTAAAAATGAAATGCTTGTCTCCTATGTTCCGCTAAAGAAGCTGCTGCCACATGCCGCAGCCATTGTTCACCATGGTGGCATCGGAACGATTTCTCAAGCACTCGTAGCAGCACTGCCACAATTAATCGTGCCGATGTCCTACGACCAACCAGACAATGCTTTTCGATTAGAAAAGCTAGGAGTCTCACTAACCATCCCTCCTAAAAAATATTCCCTTGATCGCGCAGCAAGAACGCTCCAAAAATTATTAGACTCGCGCGAAATAAAATCCCAATGCCTGCACTATTCAAAGAAAATTAACTTTCATCAAGCAGAGCAACAATTATGTAAAGCGATTGAAAAACTGAGTGAAGAAAAGTTTCAATAAGTTTTCAATCATGCCTTCAGCTTCGACTGATCAAAAAAATTGGCAGATTTCAAATTTCAAATATTGATATAATATCAAAATAACAAGCAAGTTATGAATTTAACTAGAAAAATTAACCTTCTAAAATTTGAAAGCCCCTCGCAAAAAGCCTCCATATTTGACCTGTAGCGCCTTTTGTTAAGGCGGGTGCTATGACCATAGCGGCCAGTTGAGAAACCTCAGTTTTCATTGAATCTTACAGATAATCAATATGTTGCTAATAATATTAGTGTTCCTTCTACAAGGGACTACCGGGCATTTTCTCTGTAGAGGTCGCTCCAATTTTCCTCCCTCGGAGGCAACCTGAACGTCAAAAGGGGTCAAAAAAGAGGTCCCGTCACACCGGTATTTTGCTGCCATAGCATGAAGCAAGACAACATGCAGCAGTTACATCCGTCGCACGATTGACATTTTAATTTTGTTAAACGATGATGTTTCACATGAAAACAGCAAGCATTCGAGACGTCCAACATAACCTGGCTAAGATCCTTCTCTGGATTGGAGCTGGAGAAAGCGTGACCATTACAAAAAGAAATAAACCGATGGCAGAAATCAGACCACTCTCAAAGAAACAAAAAATCGAACGTCCTGATTTTCAGAAACAATTACGGGACACCTTCGCTCGCCCAATCCAAGGCATCAGTAACGCAGAGCTTATTTCTGAAATGCGAGAAGATAGATTCTAAGACGCAAGGAGACCGATGAAATATTATTGCGACACAAGCATTCTTGCTTCGATTTATCTCGAAGACAGTCACTCTAAGAAAGCGATGCAATGGTTACAAAACGCCGTATTGCCAATTCCGTTATCACTATTCAGCGAACTAGAATTAATGAGTGCCATTCAGCAGCGATTATTTCGAAAAGAAATCACCCAGACTGAAGTTTTAAAGTGCCACTATTATTTTCAAAAAAATCTTAACCAAGGTGTCTATAAACGCGTCACTTTGGAAGGCAAAGAATACTCTCAAGCCTTGCAGCTTGTTCGTAATTACACCTCGTCAATCGGTTGTCGCACATTAGATGTGCTTCATGTTGCTTCAGCACTACTACTCAATATTCAAGAATTTGTTACTTGCGATGTTCGTCAAAAGCTATTAGCTGAAACCGCAGGATTGCGAGTCATTAGTTTTTAATCATTCTTTCAGCTCAGACTGAATTTTTTCCTGAAGCCACTTGGTGACAGCCCCCCTCCCTTGAAAAACAATCTACTTTATTTCAAACTTTTATTTTTCTTTGGTTTTGCATCTTCTCTTTGGTCATGGCCCATGAGGATCGGAGAAAATGGAGCTGAAGAAAAATCTCAAGATTCTAGCATCTCAACCGAACAGCTCACCAACGAACGGCGAAGAGCAGCAGATGCAAATCAGGCACCACAAGAAAACAATAACACTTCTTCTGGTCAAAGTGCTAGCGCTGCTCCCAGCGAAGTAGCTCCAGAGTCTGAAAGAAAACCTCTTTCAAATTTAACTCGCTCGTCTGCTAGTCCGCTTGATAGAAACGAAGATATGGACTCTGTTACACCCGAAGGTCATTCTATTTTTCCCGTTTCTAGTGGATCAAGCAGCAGCTCTTCTACAGCTCCAGCAGAAGGTCGTACACCGAGCGGCCTTCCCATTCGTCCTGCTTCTATTGATCCACGAATAGTAGAAATGAGAAATGCTCGGCTTGCTAAATTTGATACAGGAAAACAAGGACCAACAACAATAGATAGTCGAACTCTTTCAACTGCTAGCAGTGCAGCTGAGCATTCCATCGCTCTTGTTGAAAGCAAGGAGTCAGAAATAATTCCTGAACAGTTGACCGTTTCTAAAAAACTAAAAGACGTCATAGCTACAGCTAGAATGACTGTACAAGCCGCGAGAGAAGCACATCCGCGAGAAGATGCCTTTTATCTCATTCCAGAATTTCACCGTCTAGAAAATTCCTCTTCATCCTCTTTAGCTGAAATAAATCAACGAGTTGAAGATCAAGTTGCAACAATCATGGATGGAGTGAGAGTACAAATAGAGACCTCATTTCAACAAGCTCAGACAGAAGTAAAAAACAGTGCTGCAGTTGCTGCACAAGCTGTAGCGAAGCTTGAAAAGATCACTAAAAAATATGGTGACATTTCTTTGACATCATTGCCGCCTCAAGAACGAAAATTGATAGAACAAGCAATCACTCAAGCCACTACTGCTACAGAAGCTGCGCAGCGTGCTACTAACAATTTGAGCGTCGCGACCTCTCCTTCGGCTTATGCCTTGCATTTGACCCGAGCCGCAGATGAGGCCATCGGCAGAAGCGCAGAGATGATCAAATCAATTCAAGCTTCCAGAATGGATGATCCAGAAGCTATGAGCGAGCTTGAGATCTCCATCTGTATTGCACGTTTACTCACCACCACAGCTCTCCATGCGGCTGAAGATACTCTTGTTGCAGCCACTGTGGAGCAATGACGGCACAACCTTGTGACCCACATCTGGAAGATCGTGTTGCCACTGCTGCAACTCTTGTTGTGCATTTACGGATTGCTCATGATGGAACCAAGAATGCGCTTGATTCTGTTAATTGGCATACTTCTAACTTCTTTACTCTACGGCATAGTTATGATCGACGTAGCTCATTGAATTATTATAAAAATATTCTGTATGGTCCTCCAGCTGCTGGCAAAGCTAGTTTCTCCGCCCTAGCTGCAGCAGAGAAATTACATTCCATGACAGCTAATGTTGAGGAACATCTTCCTCAACTTGCAGAAGCAAATCTTACCTCTTCTGCTCCGGAGATTGCAGAACAATCTGATGCCGCTTTTTCTGAAAACCCCCGATGGTGGGAAGGACAACCCACTCAGTGGAACGAGGCTATTCCTCTAACAATGCAAGAAGAAGAAGTCGCTGACAGCACTACTCAGTATTCTATTTTAGACAATGATGAGGCTCTTAAAGAAGCGGTCGCAGCACGCATCGCTGGTCAGGAATTGAATGAAGATCTCCCTTCTTTGGCTGATATGAATACAGTGCTACAGCAAGCATCTGACGCATCGAGAAAAAACCATCAGTATTGGAATGAGTATTTTTTAATAAACACTCCTTGTGCTCCTGTAAAATATTATGCCGATCTTACTGATTCCGTCGCTACTACATTTGCCAATCAAATTCGTACTCCTCAACAAGCTCAGGATAGTGATCCGATAAAAGCAGTAGGAGTCATGATGAAAAAAAGTATTCTCGTGGCTGCCACACGTATTGCTACACCGGCTATTGGAAAATTTTTAGTCACTGAAAAACCATATGAACTTCAGCTTTATCTTAAATCAATGAAGAAAGAGCTGACCAAGCCATTCGATGGTTCGCTCAATACAGGTATGGCTTCTGACCTTACAAAAGTAGAGAGGGCTATTATCGCAATTATTCCACCTTCTTTTGATGCAGATGTTGAAGAAATTCTTAACCATCCTGATTTAGACTTGCCAGAAATCAAATACCCAGACTCGTCTAAAACGGATCACTTGTTAACTTGGAGAAAATCCATCAGCACTCCTGAAGTTCGTCGTCAGATGTCTGAAACCGCTCGAAAGGCTCTTCCTGCGCTTGTAAGAATAGAGAATCATATTGCTCAAGCCTCCTTACATTTTACGGCTAACTCTTCACAAAAGGATTGGAATTCCTTAAGGAGGGCAATTGATCAAAAGATGGATGCTGTTATAGCTGCTGCTGACCGCGAATCAATGACTCCTCAACAGCAAGAGATTTTTGATGTTGCTGTAAAAGCGGCTACTAATGCTGGTAAGGCTAGCAATACTGCCTATAGTACATACCAGACATTTGGTATCTCTTTACAGTTCCATATTACTTCTTCACAGTTCAAAGGCTTCTCAACCGACCGCAATGGTCTTGTTCATCCTACAATAGAAGACTGCTTTACTGGGGTACAAGCAGCAGCACGCGATGCCTATGCTGCTGCGGAAGAAGCGATGAATCTCTATGACCGCTACAGCGCTGCTGGTGCTGTTCCTCCTTCTGTAATGGCAACCGTGGAAGATGCAGAACATAGAAGCGCAGCGGCAGCTACACGGGCTTATGAATCGTTTCGCATATTACGACCGGCGATGGACGCGGCTAGAGCCGCTCAGGAAGCCGCTTCACAAGGCCTAAACGTAAGGGACCTCCGAGGGTTTGTTTTCGATGAACGGTAAATCCCCAAAAGGGGACTGTCCCAGTATTTTTGCATTTTAATGCCACAGCATGAAGCAAGATAAAACGTAGCACTTGTTTTATTCATAGACCACTTGCCATATTTGAGCGGTAGCATCGCGAGACTGATAAAGCACCTTTGTTTTTCTTGCCATGCCAATATGCTTTTTTCCTTCATTAAACAAATCTTGGAGATTCAAGTTGGAATGACAGGATCCTTGAATCGTTATTCGTAGAGTCTTGATGGGACTCTTTGTGTTGTCAGAATAGGTCGTAAATTTTTTAAACTTGATCGATTGCCCCATGACTGTTTTAAAAAAACTTTTTAGCTGTTGAAATATTTCTTGGTCGATTGAAATTATTTTTTCTTCCAAGGTGATGATAACGGCCTGAGCTTTTCCCTTAAGCAAACAAGCTTCATAAATGAGAACATTCAAAGGATTGTCGGCATAGGCTACAGCTCCATAAATATCAGTCACCAAATCTGCGCCTCTTTGATATTGTTGATAGACGGAGCTATCTTCAGGCAAAGCAGCAAAAACAGAGTGAATGCCAGATCGAACCTTCATTTGATGAGCATTGACACCGACAGGTACTATTTTCTTTTTTTTGAACATTTGGCTCAAGGCCTTACCTGTTCTACATCCTACGTCGATCCAGGTTGTTCCCTTAGCGAGGCAGTCATCAAAATCAAGCTGGGTCAATTCTGCATATCGAGCAAGATCGCGCTCGTTCGGCCATGTGGGAAAAGTTTTCATTTTCTATGCTGAGGATGACTTTCAGAAAATCCACGATAGCTCCTTTGAAAAAATTTCCAAATTTTTTCCTTCAGCCTTTAGCCTTTAGTCTTTAGCCTTGTCTTCATGACTTCTGCATCTCGTCCCGTCTCGCGCCTCATTGGAAGCCTCCTTTGGGGGAATAGCATTGCTCTCTCTTGGATGTGGGGGCTTGGCCTTTTTTTCTCGGTTCAGTTCACGATTGATTTTGGATTACGAGGATTGCTCCTTTTCATCGCATTCAACTGCTTCGGACTTTTTCTTTTTGGCTTCATCACACATCAAATTGCAAAGCGGAGTGTTGGCTCTGAGTCGCTGGCTAAATTTTTCCAGCAATGGTCACGCCCTTTTCGTCTCGCTTTTTTTCTCTATCAACTGCTAGCAATCACGCTCACGATTTTTGCTTTGATTCGCTATGCCTGGCAGCCATTGGGCTTGGAGCCGCATATTCTCTATCTTCCATTGACAGCACTCGTCATCCTCATGGCCGGAATTCTTTTTGGAGAAGAGTTCAACATCCGACGGATCAAGTATAGTCACGGTGTTCTTTTTCTTTTTCTTGCTGCTGCCATTGGCATCATGCTTTCTCATCTTGGTAGTCGTTACCTTGTTGGCAGCTCCTTTCCTGGGCGCTTTGTTAATCATGATCTTCTTACCTACGCTGGTTATGTTGTTCCGATTTCTATCGGCTTCCTCATTGGACCATGGCTTGACCTTCAACAATGGCAACGTGCCATCCAAATTCATCGTGAAAATATTTCCATCACGAGCGCCTATGCCGTAGGAGCCATTCTCTTTGGCGCGCTCCTCTTGTTTCATGGCCTTTTAGCTCTCTGGGCTTTTTCTTCGGGAGCCTCACAACTAGTGCACGAGGGAATTGCAGGTTATGCCTATTCTGAAGATTTAATCACGCGCCTCCTCTCCTCCAACGTCACCTATCAACCATGGTTCTTTGGTGCTTACTTGACCTTCCTTTCCATCTGCATCTTAACAACACTTGATAGTGGGTACATTGCTCTTCGTTGGTTTTTAAAAAGCAATGTCAACCGCAGTAATCATCCCATCTTTTCGTTGATTCCTTCTTGGTTCCTCACTTCTCCGATCATTCCTTTTGTTTTTTGTGGTCTCATTGCCCTCACCGCAGCAGCAGTTGGTCTCGAGTTAGAATATTTCATGATTTTCTTTGCCACCTTTTTTGTTGGCTATGAGGCACTCTCCATCGGTCGAGCCTTCATGAATAGGCCCGCAACGGTCATTCCACAGGTGAAGATGTTTTGCATTGGGTCGCTTGCTGTGGTGATTTTTTCCTTTGGCTATTTATCGCATTTGCCACTCTTCCAAATTCTCAGCGCACTGATGCCGCTAGGATATGTTATTTGGCTCATGCTAAAGCCAATGGCTGGTGAAGATTTTTCAGCTGGCAGCGAAGAACTGGACCAAATCTCTACTCAAGAACTTACTCCCCTACGCGCTCCGACAGATTCGAGGACCGTTCTCGAACTTCAACCCACTTCAATGTCAGCCCCTGCGCACTCGATTGCAGGTCACTTTGAAGGCAAATGGTTTGTTCACACTTTTATTGCAACTTATGCCGACACCAATTCTGTAGGAAATGTCTATTTTGGAATGTATGCCATGTGGGTTGGAAAAACGCGGGAACTTTTTTTCAATCAAGTCATGCCAAAATTTAATTTGCGCGAGACTCCTTACTACATTTTAACACGTTCCTTTGAACACAAGTTCGTGCGTGAAACACGCGAATTTGAAACGGTGAGTGTGCGCATTCGTGTTGCAAGCTACAATCGTAAGTTCGTCACACTAGAACATGAAATCGTCGACTCACATGGAGATCTACTTGGCAAGGGAAGCCAGAGTCTACTCTTTGTCTCTTCAACCGACTATAAGATGCTCGATATTCCACAGGATGTTGTCTCAGCGTTTATTTCTTACGCTTAAGAAAAAAATTAACCGCGAAATACGCGAAACAGCACGAAAAAGAAAATTATTTTAGCGTCCTTTCGCGAATTTAGCGGTTCATTCCTCTTCTTTCATTAAAGGCTACAAAGTAGCTAGCGGAACAAGGATCGCGTCGCTCATGCCATGCAATAATTTTTTATCTGCAGGACAAATCGTTGCAAGCGCGCCGCTGAGTTCTGTTTTTTCGTTAGCCACAAAGTAGTAAGGAGTCAATCGCATGCGCCCTTTCATCATGACGACTTCTTGAGTGTCATTAAAATAAGGATGCTCATGAATGAGCGAGTGGTGAAAAATTTGAAGAAGGTGCGGATGCTCTGAAAACTCTCCCAACGCCTTGGCAAGCGCCTCTCCCCACTCTTGCTTGGAAGAATCGCTCCCAACCACAACGCTACGCGATCCCCAAGCCCGCTCATCAAATCCGCTAATCTTGATGACAAGGTCACGCTCTTTTTGACTGAACTGGACAACCTCCTCCCAAGATTGAACTTCCAATCGAGGATAGACGGCATGTGGAGGTAATGGTGATGGATTTAAGATCCATGTGTAGGGAATGACTTTTTTCAATTGTTCCCATCCGCGCTGACTCAGTTCTCGAATCCAAAAATCTTGAAGCGGTTTCATCCAGAAAAGGGCAAACCAAAGTTTTTCTTCAAGCTGAGGTTTGAGCGGAGGTGTGATCGAAATTTCTTTTTCAAGGGCACGGACAAAAAGATCTGGAGCGCAAGAAATGTTTGGTAAATCAAAAAGTTCAAAAAAACGATAGACCTGAGAGGCCCATTTTTCCTGATGCTGTTCAGAAAGAAGACGCCATTTTTTTTCAGGAAATTGCTCATGAAGCCGCCGCACGAGATACTTCATTTCAGGGCGATACATCGAGGCTTCTTCGGAAACAATAATGTCACCACCAGGAATAATGGAACAAAACCCTTCCAGCATTCCATGCGCACCTCCAAGAACTTCAGCTCCAAAGCCGCTGTAGATTTCTTGCAACCAAGCCGTCAAGCCGATGCCACCTGGGATTTGGTCGAGCTCACAAATTTTCAATCCCTCCTCTGTCATGAGAAGATCAGGGCGAATCACACGGGCTGTCTCTCCTTGAAAAACTTTTGCGCGAGCCATTCTAATCAATTCCTCAGGCTTGCCTTGGTCCAGCAACTTAGCGATCCAAGAAGGCTGACGTCCTTCAACACTCAAGCGGTAGAGAAGATCGCAGGCTTTATTAAATTGATGCAATCGGTGCCCCAGTTGCTCCAACGATTTTTTAAATTCCTGGGAAATAAAAAATGGTTCTGGTGACTGCCTCCACGATTTTTCAGAAAAAAGTCCCTCCTCGGGCATCGCAGCATGAAGCTGTTGTAGAATTTGCTCAGCAGAATTTCGATCCATAAAAAGTCATAACAACTGCAAAGAGATATTTTAGGATTTATACCATCTTTACTTCGCTACTAAAAATGTTGTAGCCATTTTTGAGAATGATAAGAAAAAAGAAATTAGCCACAAAAGAACACAAAGAACGCAAAAAAAAGAATGAGAAAAGACGGCGTCATTTAAAAGTGAATATCTAATCTTATTCTCTCTGCTTTGTTGGGGCTGCTTATAAGCAGCCCCAACAGGAGTTGAAAACCAGCAATAAGGCACAATGACCTCTCTTGAAAAAATTCTTCCTCTTTGCGTTCTTTGTGTTCTTTTGTGGCTATTCTCTTCTTTGCCTTGCACTCTTGCGGCTATAGCTTTATTTAAAATGCACTAGTCCCATGTCAATGCTTTTAAAAGATTGAGGCGCCCACCAGACTTGGTTTTTCCTTGTAGTGAGTCAAGCGAGTCTGTTGCTTCCAAGAGATGTGCAATCAACTCTTGATTGGAACGGTTAGAAAATTTTGCTTTCATCAATGCCAACGCACCAGCCACATGAGGCGCAGCCATGGAAGTACCACGCAGAAAGGTGTAGGCTGTGTCAGAATAGTTCCATGTTGAAAGAATGTTATTTCCGGGAGCGCCTATAAAAACACTCTGAACGCCATAGTTAGAAAAGTCACACAGCTGATCTTGCTCATCAGTGGCAGCAACGCTGACAATATTATCCAGAGCCGGAGCAACCTGATTGCCCAGTAAACTCATGTTATTATCGACACAATAGCTCGAAGGATAAGCAGGAAAGCCATCATTATTATTTGAAGAATTGCCTGCAGCAATCGCAAGCAGGACTCCTTTTTCTCCAGCGTATTTCATGGCCTCATATTCTGTTTTTGAAAAAAGAGAAAATGGAGTGCCAATAGAAAAACCACCTTTAGACAAACCTAGTTCTATTCCATAACTGCAATTCAAAACGGTAGCTCCATGATCCACGGCATAGTGAAGGCAAGCGACTTCATCACTCAACATCCCCTTACCGTGTGCATCCATATATTTGCAAGCCATGAGCTGCACTTGAGGAGCAACACCTTTGACGCCGACGCCTGTTGCACCAATGATTCCAGCACAATGCGTCCCGTGGCCACAATCATCCATGGGATCACCAGTTCCAGCAACAGCATTGGTTCCATGTTGGTCAGGAGCAGCTGGATCAGGATTCGTCCACATATTTCCTTGTAAGTCTTGGTGAGTATAGCGAATTCCTGTATCAATGATGGCGACGGTAACTGGTTTCGCTGCCATACTTCTAATATTCCAAGCCTCAGGAGCACTAATTTTAGGAAGCGCCCATTGATTTTCATTAAGTTGACTTATGATGAGATCATTCAGCCCATAAATGCGATCAGGCTCTCCAATACCAGCAGATTGAAACCATAATACATCCGGCAATGTTTCTAAAGAGGCGTTGGCAAGATGGACAACCCAGCTACCAGAACCGGGAACGAGTGGCTCCATCGAGGCAACCTCGGGACCAAAATGATTGAAGACCTCTTGAGGATCACTTCCCTCCGGCAAGTTCAAAAGAAAATGGTCTGCAGCCATCTCTGAACGTCCCAACAAGGATCCTGAGTCGGCATCAACCATCTCTTCAGTCCGAATGTAGGGCGATTTGAAATTCGTTTTCAAAATCCTCATCCGTATCTTTTGACCTGAAACTTCTGGATCATCAATTTCTTCGGACTCCACCACCGTTGCTCCCGGAAAATCGGCGAGCTCTTGCTCTGAAGGATGATCTAAAGGAGCCGGCTTCGCTAAGTGCAAGGTATCCAAGTTTACTTTTGAAAAAGCGCCGTTGCTTTTTGCTCTCGCTTGCACAAGTACTGAAGGAGCATGCTGCGATGATATTGTAGGATACCACTCTTGAAAGCAGAGTGCTCCTATCGCAAGAGCAGTTGTTGTAAAATAAACTAATGTTCTAGGGGTGGATTTCATACTTTTTATAGGTCCGTGAACGATTTTTGAAAATGAATAATTATTTTTCTTTGCTGCTTCGTCCAGTCACAAAAAAAGTAAAGGGTAAAGGGTAAAGGGTAAAGAGTTTTCTAGTTGTATCGTCAACTTTTATAAAGATTTTTAAAGAGGCTTAAAACCTCCTTTCAACCCTTCAACATTTCAACGTTTCAACACTACCAACGGAACGTTGGCAGTTAGGCAACTAAGTGCTTCAAAGTATCCCGAACAATTTCTTCGGTGGAAGCTTTCGTCCCCAATGTCGCAACAACCTTTCGCGCTTCACGATCAGCTTCAGATTGTTTGTATCCCAAAGAAATTAACGCCAAAATAGCATCATTAAGATTTTTTTCAGGACTGCCAAGTTGCTGATAGCGGCTCGCCGCTTCCCAGCCAGCAGCAACACCAAGTTTGTCTTTCAACTCCAATACCATTCGCTCTGATGTCTTTTTTCCAACGCCAGAAATTTTAGAAATAGCAGCGACATCCGAACAGATGACAGCACTTTTGAATTGATCCAACGACATCCCACTTAATACAGCTAGGGCCAATTTTGGACCGACTCCTGAAACATGCGCCACGAGCAATCGAAATAAATCACGCTCGGCATCAGACAAAAATCCATATAATATCTGAGCATCTTCTCGCACGTGATGATGTGTTAAAATTCGTACTTGGGAACCGACCGCGGCCATGCGATCAAAACTAGAAAGAGGAATCAAAATTTGATAACCAATACCACCAGCATTGATCACCACCATGGTTGGCAATATACTTTCCAAAGTTCCTTCAACAAATGTAATCATAAAGAGTCTGTTCAAATTGCAATTCGCTTGCTCCCGCTCGGCTCACCCCTTGCAGGGCTGCCTACGGCAGTCGATCCAGCGGTCTCCCGACCAGCTGTATTTACTGAGGCTGCGCATTGCGGCGTCGCTGTGGTGCTCGTGGCCTCACGTATTTCAATACGCTTGGCCTCTGTGCTCCTCGACTCCTGGCACTGCATCAGCCTCAACGAATTTGAACAGACTCTTGACCTTCATAACAAGCTAATTTCACAATGTCGTTTTTTTTTCTTGCCCTCTCACTTTTGTTATTCCTCGTCTCGCCAGCATTCGCCCGTGAAGAAAAAATTCCAATCCTGCTCGTGGAACCAAGTTTTCTTCATGCCTCTCTGCAACAAAAGATCGTAGGAGCTCAGCGCACAGTCATCGTACCAGCCTGGCTCCTCAAAAAAAGTAATGGCGAGGAAACCGTTACTCTTTTGGAACCAGGATATCAAACACTCTCTGAAAAAAAGATGGGGCACTTTGTGGAGCAAGCTCGTGCTAATCTTTCTTCCGAGCTTGCCAACCTCTCTCCCAAGTTCTTGCGCGATGAACATGGAGTCATTCAAGTTGCGATGTTAGAATCCCCTCAACCTGTAACGGCCTCAACAATTCTTGCCCCTGATTTTGCCGCTCACTTTACAACGATCTTTGGCCCAGATCTTCTCATTGCCATCCCCTCTTCCAATCGTGTTTATATTTTTTCAAAATTACTTCCGCCCATGAATAGCATTGCTCCGAAGATCCGTGATGACTATAAACTATCTCTCACTCCCATTAGCACTGAGTTTTTTGAGCTCTCTCAGCGACAATTACGCGCTATAGGATCATTTGATTAATTTTAGGCATGGTTCAAAAAGTACGGTTTTTAGTGGACACTTGGCGTGATCAATTCTGAGAGGTGGACCCCAAAAACTGGACCAGTAGTTAAGCTTTAAAATGAGTGGAGAAGGAGGTTAAAAACAACCATCCTAAACCACCATGAAAGCAAAACGAAAAAGACACGACAATACATTTAAGGCACGCGTAGCGCTGGAA
>JAPLTJ010000002.1 GCA_026398175.1 Verrucomicrobiia bacterium
CCATCTAATTCTTCCTTGCCTGCTCGCTTTCCTGTTCCTACCCTCAAGTCTAACCTAACAAAAAGTAACACACCTTTGAGTAACCCATAATGCTAGCTTTTCAGAGCAGAGTGTTGCACTTCACTTTTGAAACGGCGAGTAGTAAAAAACTATCAAAGGGGATAGAAGATTTTATTAAGACAAGACTAATGCAACATATGGAGCATCATTTAGAGTCTTATCTGCAGGAACGGCGAGAGTCTGGCCAGTCTCTCTCTCCTCAAGAAGAGGCAATGTTGAGGAATGCGCTGCAACTCAACGCAGAGTCATTGAATAGCGAATCGACCTATCCTACGGTGAAATCTGAGATTATACGTGCAGGCGATCTCTCCATGGAAGGGAATAGTGATGTCCACAATCCTATTGAAGCCATCAATTACATTTTCCTTTCTCCGTTAGAGGGAGTGAGTACTAGTGGAGCCCATAATCGTCTCTTTCGTGATGGAGTGACTGCTATCATCGAAAATTTTAAAAAAATTCAAGAAGCCGTATCCAAAACAGAAACTTCTACTAAAGAGTTATCAAAGATTAAAAAGGCGATTGCTACTGCGTGTGAAGGTGCTGGAACTTGGAGAGATGTCGAAGATCAAGAGCCTGTAAAAATTGACATAGCTCCTACCAAGAAAAAAGAAAAACCTTTTCGAGCCCAGTGGACTAGAGGGCTGTAAGAGAAGGTTTCTCTTAAAAACTTTGTATTGACTTTTTATTCAAAAACGAGAATCTGCTCGTATCAATAATTTTTTACTTATGATGCAAACATGTTAATTGAAAGTAGCAGAGGGGAAGTGGCCCTTGTGAGACTTACGGTGGTTGGTGTCATAGATCAGTAAAAAAACAAAACCTTAAAACCTAACTTTTTATTTCTTATGGGTAACATAGCTGCAATGGCCGAGAGTATGGCCGCTACATCAATGAATAGTCAGCAAGCCGACACAAATGCAAATGCGGCTGCAGATACTGCACCTAATAAAGCAGTCATCTCAGGAGCATCTGTAACCGTTGACCCGCCCGGAGAAGGGGCACCTGGACCAGGAGTGACAGCCGGAGGAGCTGGCGTTGGACAAAGCGTTGGCATTGGACAAAGCGTTGGCATTGGACAAAGCGTTGGCATTGGACAAAGCGTTGGCATTGGACAAAGCGTTGGCATTGGACAAAGCGTTGGCATTGGACAAAGCGTTGGCATTGGACAAAGCGTTGGCGTTGGACAAAGCGTTGGCGTTGGACAAAGCGTTGGCGTTGGACAAAGTGGCATAGGGGCTGTTAACCCTGGAGGCATCGGTGGCGTTGGTCATCCTGGCGGACTAGGAGGAGCCGGCAGCGCTGGAAATTCAGGACATGTTCTGGCTTACATTGGGCGTGCTGTTGAACAAGTGATGTCTAAACATCCTGCACTACAATCAACATTAAAGCATGTTTATAATTCAGCGGGAGGAGGTGTTGCAGGAATGAAGGCAGTAAAAGAATGGATGAATGAGCACCCTGAAATTAAGAGTGATGTCGATTCTTCTGTTAAGTTACAAATGAAGTCAGATGTGACAAGTCACCCTGGCGTTGTGGGATACGAGATAGGAAAAATAGGGAGCGTTGGAGGTCCCGAACATCAAGAGAGACAAGATGCTGCCTTAGCTGCTTATTACAAAAAAACAGAGCAGACAATGATGCAACCAGAGATGGAAGAGTACAATCAGGAAGCATCGATGTATGAGATAATTGGTATTCAACCACCACCACCACCGCAGCAGGTCTTGCAGCAAATGGGAGCTGACCTTAAAGAAAACGCTGCTTAGCAATTTCTTGTTCTCTGGTTTTAGTGTGGCTACTAACGTTAGGTTAGTAGTCACGTAGTCTTTTTCAAAAAGGCTGGTGCGATTTGTGATGGTGAATGAGCTTTTTCAAAAAAGGCAGAAGCTATTTTAAAAAACCTCGATTCTTCCAGAGGCAGCTTGCGCCTGAGGCCACTGTCAGTAGCAGGGTGATTCCAATCAGCACGGGACCAAGATAGTCCCATGACCAAAGAATCCATCTTGGATCGAGGAAGAAAAATTGTTTTGCGGAGAGCAGCAGAAGATAAAATAGGATCGCAGCAAACTGCCATCCGGTTTTATGTTTGCCAAATCGATCCGAGGCGATCACGACCCCTTTTTCGCAAGCAAGGAGACGCAGTCCTGTGATCAGCAGTTCTCGAGCAATGATGATGACGACGGCCCAGGCTGGTAAAGCGTGAAAAGGAATTAAGCAGATGAAAGCTGCTGAGACGAGAACTTTGTCTGCTAGCGGATCAAGCAGTCGTCCAACATTGGTGCATTGTTGATAGCGTCGAGCAATAAAACCATCTAGCCAATCGGTAAAAGCCGCAAGGGAAAAAAGAAAAAAAGCAGCAGGAAGGGACCAGGAAGTGGGGAAGGTCAATGCTCCCACAAAGAGGGCTGTCAAGAATAGGCGTGATAGTGTTAGTTGATTAGAAAGGTTCATGATTAGAGTTTATTCGAGAATCGCTGCTTTCAAAGTTGATGGCCTTCATTGCTTGATCACAACTGGGTGAACAGGAGAAGTAATGAGTAAAGAGTAAAGGGTAAAGGGTAAAGAGTGAATATAAACAGTCAAAAATAGCATGTTTGGTAAAATTCATGTATCATGATAGTGTTCTTTTGGTTTTAATTTGCCGTAGGCAACAAATGTACTCTTTACCCTTCACTCTTTACTCATTACTTTTTCTGTAGCTGAGTGAGTCATCAAAAAATAAATATTCATTTTTAAAAATAGTCTACTTGCGTACATCAATTTCTTTTTCCCATGGCTCGTCGCTTTCATTTTCTAATTTTTGCTTTCTTGGCTTTATTTGCTGGGATCAGCTTATGTGGCGTTGCAGCTTCAGCTGCTGATGAAAAAGACAAATCATCCTCTACTTATAGTGAGAAAGAATTTGAAGCGATGGCGCTGAAGTTGCGTCAGAAGGCTATCGAATCAACAAGAGTCCCTCGAGTGGAAACGAAGGCACCTCCTTCTTCATTGGGACAAGGATTCAATCGCTACCCTTGGAAGCGCGACGTTGTTACAACGGTTTTTTGGATTGGAGAACGTCCTACTGCACATAATCCGGTTCCGAATAATAAAAGTACCTGGGATGCTAATTGGGCTCGTAACTTTGGTGGGTATGATAATCCAAGTCCATCAGCGCGACAAAATTTTCTTCCGAAGGCATTCACTCCTCGACAGAATCCTTTTTATTGTGCGCTCCCTTACAACGATGTTACCCGAGGATCAACAAAACAAGACGCTCGACGGATTATCCCTTGGTTTAAAGACGTTTTTATTAAACCGGGACAATCAGTTCTCAAGGGGCGTTGGATAGCAATCCATCATGGAGGTCGAACTTGCTTTGCTCAGTGGGAAGATTGCGGCCCTTTTCGAACAGATCATAGTTCTTATGTCTTCGGTCCCGATCGACCTCGTCCCAATCTGAACCATGGTGCTGGGCTAGATATTTCTCCTGCTACGCGTGATTATCTTGGGCTCGACCAGAATCAAATTTGTGACTGGAAGTTTGTAGACGCTGCTGCTGTGCCTGATGGTCCTTGGAAAAACTATGGCGCCAACAATACTTTTTGCCTGCTACGCCAAGGCAAGGATTTAAAAATTTATGATCCTAACAACGCTCATCGCCCTCCTAGCGGCTCGGGAAGCTGGTTAAAACCAAGCTTGATGGGCACGCCATTGAAGACAAGTCCTGTTGGTGCGAGGGTGAGTCCTCAGTTGAAGTGAAGAAAATTCACAGGGATGGAAGGGATTAGAGCGTTTTAAAAAAAGTTATAGCCGATACAGTGCCAGGAACGAGGCGCGCAGACCCGCAGTGTATAGAGATACTCGAGGACGCGAGCACCGGAGTGACGCCGCAATGTGCGGCTATAACTTTTTTGAAAATGCTCTAAAGAAAGTGGCCCTTTCAACCGCGAAGTGCAACACGTAAAAAAAATAGAAAGACTATTTTTCACCATCCCTTCCATCGCTTCTATCCCTGTGAGTCTTCTTTCTTTTTTATTGCAATAGTCGCTGCGACTAAAACCAGTTCGAGTCCGACAAATCCGAGCACGAAAGGAAATCCTCCTGTGCTGAAGCCGTAGCTATGAAGGCCAGTTCCGAGGACAAAGTTGACGCCATAGCATGCCATGAGAACACTCAAGAAAGCGAGGACAGCGCCAATGGTTAATCCAAACCCCCCCCAACGTCCAGCGATTCTGCCGTGCAGGAGAAAAAGATAGATCAAGAGCGTGATGAGAGCCCATGTTTCTTTGGGATCCCAATCCCAGAAACGCCCCCACGAATAGTTAGCCCAGACGCCGCCCAAGATGGTTCCTGTCGCTAAGAGCAGGACGCCAACTTGCAAGGTGCGATAAAGATAGTTGTAGAGGATGGGTAATGGTTGATGTCTCAACAAGAGCCGAATCAAGATGACATGAGCAATTCCAAGCGATAACGCAAATGCGGCATAACTCAAGGTGATCGTTAAAACGTGAATCGTGAGCCAAAAATTATCGCGTAACACTGGCATCAGCGGATTGATCGCAGGATTGAGGATCACCGGTTGAGTGTCTGCTAAAATCAGCGAGATAACAGCAACAGGAATGGCGCCCAATAAAAAAATTCCTCCGTGTAAAAAAGATTCAAACAGCAGTGCAAAAAAAACAGTGCCAAAAGCTACCCAGATGACCACTTCATACATGTTTGTCACCGGTGGACGCCCTGTAATCAAGATGCGAGCAAGGAGTCCTGCGACTTGAAAGAAGAATCCACTCCCTGCGCAAAACCAAGCGACTCGATGCAGTGACTGATTATGATTGGCTGGGTTCCCACCTGCGCAGGGATGAGACTGTTTTGCAGTGTCAATTTTTTTCTTACGATCTTTTTGTCCAAGGTTTGGAGAAAAGAGGAGAAATATTCCTGCGAGTGCATAAAGAATCCAGGCCCAACGAAAGGGATGGATTTTTTGGTAAAAAATCTCGAGTTGTAATTTCCAGTGAGGGACTGGTTGGGGGTCGATTTTTTGAAAAAGTGTCTTGAGGTCTGTTAGGCCTTGAATAAAGTCGATGCTGCTTCCTTGAGTCCATCCTTGCTGTAAGAGTAGAAAAGCTTGCTGGGCACCTTCGCGTTCTTGAGGAGAGGCCGCTTGCTCCCACTCAGCAAGAGCCCTCCATCGTCCTCCCGCTTTTTCGCTAGGTACAATACGGAAAAGAGAGCCGTCTTGGATTTCTTCAAACAGCGCCATGCGCATACCAACATCAGCAGCTTCTTTTAACAATCCTTCAAGGCGATGACTGGGATCAGCGCGTCTAGCTTTAGAGGCTTGATCCATGAGCGTTATAAGCCCGGAGTTGTGACGGAGTGCCTCGTAGCTAAATAATTTTTGTTCTAGCGGAAGGCCTAATATTTTTTTCAGTGGACCATAAGAAACGAGCAGAAAAGTTTCCGTTGCCCAGGGCTGCTGGGGCTCGAGCCAGAGCGATGTGATCAATTCAGTAGCGCAGGTTTTTTTTCCAGCAACAATCAAAGAAGTGCGTCCTGAGAGGGCACGTAACGTCTCTTCCGCAAAAACTAAATAAGGCTTGCGCCGACCATTTTCTTGGATTGGGAGCTCTTCGAGCGCAGCAGGAATCTTAATCAAAGATGCATGACTTTGAATCGCTGTGACAAAAAACAATCCTGCTAGGATTTGTGAGATTAATTTTTTCATTTTTTCTTCCCCCAATAAAACATCATTGCGATGCCGAGGCAAATAGCAAGTGAGCCGACCCATTTAAACAACCATCCTGGATCATAGAGAACTTGCAATGTTGTTTCTTCAAGGTCGCGAGGATTCCACTCGGCTTGTGAAAATTTATAATTGAAGCCTGTGAAGTTGGCCCAAAATGTTCCGGGAAAACTGGCAGGATGGTTCATGTGGATGAGACCGTCGCGTGTTGCTCCCGTTTTCAAATTCTTAAAACGAACGGTGGCACAAAAATCGCTTGGCGTTTCGGTTCCTTCATCGCGAGGAACTTCAAAGTTGAGGAGCTCGATGCTGAATGGGACTGATTTTAATTCCAGTCCATAAGCGACTCGGACCATTTGATGCTCTAGCATGAGAGGAGTGACGGCGCCCGAGATGACCCATTGTGCCGGTCCTTGCTGGTGATGCTCTTGATCCGCTAAGTAAGCATGAAAGCCAGGAGAAGCGGAAGAGTGATCAGACTTAGCTTCCGTTTTTTCTTGGAGTGGCACAACAGAGTAGCCGATCTCTTCGTGAGGACCTGCCGCGAGGAGAGTGCATTCCCAGTCTGCCCATCCCAGTGGCATTGAGGCGTTCATCGCAAGTGCTCCTGATTTTTGAATCGATGGTCCGCGACCGAGTTGGTATTGGATGCTCTTGAAATCTTGATTTAAAGCCATTCGCAGCCATGGTGTTGTTTTTCCAGCAGGTTGTTCAATCGTTGTTGATGAAAAAGTAATCTCAGCACGAAGAGCTGGGTTTTTTGGCTGTTGTGAGAGCGTTGTTGGTTTGCCATCGACTAGTTTAAAATCGGGCCAATATTCCTTCACTATAATCGTTGTTGTGCCAAGCGGTAATTTTTGACCCATCAATGCTGCGCGAGGATAGCTTGCAGATGTTCCTTCAGGAGTTGTGATGGTGACGAGGTTGCCATCTTTGCTCAGCGTGATGTTGATTTCAGAGGGTTGATCTTGGAATACAATCACCGGCGCGAAGTGCATGGCAACAAGCTGAGACTCGTGATGAGAAGTTGGATGAGAGGCAGGGAGCGTTGAAAAAAATTGAAGCGTCGCAAGTCCAAAAAAGTCAAAGGTTGCAGCGGCTGAATTGGCGAGGGTCAGCGGTACGATTTGTTCTTGATGCAGCAGGGTGCTGTGGAGGCGTAGCAAAAGAGCCGCTGGTGCTTTGAGATCATTGCTCTCCTGGAGGAATGGTTGTTGTTCGAGATGCTTGCTCCAATCATCAATGATGAGTTGAAGTTCCGTTCCTGGAATAGAAAGTCTGGTCGGATGTTTTGTGGAAGGATGAGCGACCGAGGCATCGTAGGGAAGTAGGTAAAGAAAAGTATCGCTGGGACTTTCGATTTGAAGGACGCTTTTGCGCGTCGTTATTTTGGTGAGTGGCATTCCGCGATGAAGTGTAACATTTCCTTCAAATCCCCAAGTCATCCCAATGATGGCTCCGAGGAGGAGCGTGATGATTCCATAATGAGTGATGATAAAACCGGCATGGTTTTTTTTCCAAGGCCAGCGAGTCAAGGTGACGGCAAAAAGATTGATGCAGAGAACAGTAAGCCATGCCATGAACCAGGGAGCCTTGTAAATAGCGGCATGGGCGACGGCAGTATCAAAATGAGACTCCGCAAAAGTTGCGATGGCACACGCCAGCGCGATTGTTGCGAGAAGAATTAAGGCGAGCTGTAACGAGCCGAGGAGATGAACAACCTGCCAAAAAAGGGAATTCTTTTTTCGTTCGTTGATCAGCGCGCGACGAGCTTTTTGTTGGGGAGTAATTTCTGTTTTCAAGTTAGTAAAGAATTTAACCGCAAAAAATGCAGAACAAAGAAAAAATTAACCGCAAAGAAGGCAAAGAGCCCAAAGAGCGCAAAGAAAGAGATATTAAATTTTTGCGCTCTTTGCGTTCTTTGCGGTTAATTTTCTTATTTTTGATTTTCTTTATGTTGCTTTGTAGTTAATTCTTAACCATGGATCAATTTCTACAACATTGGATCAATCAGGAGGCCACGGCACCTTGGCTGGATCAACTCATGGCCGGCATTACAAATTTTTCTGCATGGAAACCTTTTTTACTTGCGGCATTTCTTGTCGGAATGATTTTTGGGAAGTTTCGTTTGCGAGCGATGCTTCTTTGTCTCATTATTACCTTGGGTTTTACGGATGGTATTTTAGTCAATAGCATCAAGCACGCTGTTGGCCGCCTGAGGCCTTTCCAGGCTCAAGAGGGGGTTAGGGTTGTTCATTTAAAAAATGCCTCTCCGCAATTTCTTTCAATGGCAACTCCTCCTAAAGTCAAGGTTTCTGAGCCTCCTCATGCAGGAGAGGTTCTTCAAGGACGTTCGTTTCCTTCTTCTCACTCAGCAAATATCATGCTTTCGGCTACGGTCATTTTTCTTTTTTACCGGCGTTGGGGAATGTTGGCCTTTTTGATAGCTAGTCTTGTTTTTTATTCTCGCGTTTACACCGGCGCGCATTGGCCAACCGATGTTCTTGCCGGCGCCACCATTGGATGCCTCTCTGCGATCACCATCGTTGCTCTCTTAAATAAAGCGTGGCAGCGTTGGGGTCCAAAGCTCTTCCCTGTGATAGAAGAACGGCATCCTGGCCTACTAACGGGGCGTTAGTAGGCAGTTCGCAGTTGTCAGAAAAATTAAAATCGACACTATTTATCTTCATCGTTAGCACCCTATTATTCACAAAAAGTTGTTATGATTTTTAAATTAACCAACGAGCTAAAATCAACTGACAACCGACAACTGACAACCGACAACTGTAATGACCTTGGTCGTTACAACTTTCCTTGCATTATTTTAAGTCTGCTGACGATCTTGAGATTAGTGCTGGCTGCTTGGGGACATCTGAGTGAAACCGAATCGTACCTCCTGCTTTGTTCTCACCATCTCGATTGGGGGTTTGTAGAAGGCCCTGCTGGAATTTCTGCGCTGATGCGGTTGAGCGAGGTGCTCTTGGGAAATGCTCCGCTAGCGATGCGGTGGTTCTCTCCCGTTCTTTTGCTTGGCACTTCTTGGATTCTTTGGAGGTTGACTGTGGCTCTTTACGACAAAAAGAGAGCATTTTGGACGGTGATTATTTTCAATCTTTTGCCACTCGCTAACGCAGCAGGGACCGTTATGGAAGGGACGATGCTAATAACGCTCTCTTGGCTTGCGGCTTTCTATCTGGCTTGGGAGCTGATCACCCAACAGCGACAAAAAAATAAAATTTTCCCTTGGTTTCTTTTTGGACTGATCTTGGCTATTGGAACGCAAGTGACTTATCAAATAGGATGGTTGCTGCCGCTGGTGGTGATCGCATCGTTAGATTATTTTCATAACGCTCTTGATACTAAGAATGCCGAAGTTGTTTCCTCATCGTGGCGGAGAGGTAGTGGTGTTTTGATGGCCATCTCGCTCTTAGGATTGAGCTGGCTGCCACTCCTCTTTTGGAACAATAATCACGATTGGGTGCAGTGGCAGGGAATGACATGGGATTCGTTTTGGTCATGGCCTCCTTGCGCGGATGATTATTTTCAATATCTGCCTCTGGTCTGGGCTCTCCTTCTTCTTGGACCGCTTCTCGTTGTTGCCGCTTGTTATTTTTCAAGGCTCTGGATGTTAGAAAGCCCCTTTTTTCTGCTCCTCTTGGTCCCTTTCTTTTTTGGATTGAATGAACTGGGCCATGCCAAAGTGCCCTTTGCACTCTTGTTGCTATTGACCGCTCTTTTTCTGCCGAGCACGGTCGATCTTTTTTTTCAAACCAAAAAATGGCAACGAGTGGGGGCGCTCCTGCTCATCGGCATCGGGTGTTGTTCGGTTTTGTTGTTGTTAGGAAAAATTTCTTCTTCAACAACGCAAGAGTCGCCTTGGAGTTTTCCATCAGCAACGGGCGTGATCGGAACAGAGGCTGCGGCAACACAGTTGCTCCAGTTGAGAGCAACTTATGCTGAGAACCTGTCTTCAAAGTCTACTGATGCTACGAATAACTGTGTCGCGCCGGTGCTCGCGCCATCGAGTACGTCAGGTACACTCAGTCGCTGTGCGCCGTCGACTCCTTGTTCTTCATGCAACTCGCTCGCTCCCGCGAGGCTCGCCCCTGCGGGGCTGCCTTCGGCAGTCGATCCGGCGGCTGCCACGCCGCACGTATTAGCCTCAGCGACTTTGAAGACAGGTTCTAACACCTCTGGAAGGGCGCCGTTCCTTATTGCGGAGACGCCAGGTCTTGCAGCAATTTTAGGAGCAGTGTTACCGATCAACTACCCTGAGCTAAAAGATGCCCCATCCGTTTTTATTCCGGAATCTCCGGCACTAGTGAGTCAGTTTCTTTTTTGGCCTCATTATGCTGATGCCACCACTGAAAATACAACGCCAGACCCCCTCTACACCGAAGAGAAAGAGGTGAGTCCTTTTTTAGGTCATGATGCTTTTTATATCACCACCGAAAAATTAGAAGAGATTCCGCAAACCATCAGCGGAGCTTTTTCTGCAATCATCCCGCTCAGTGTCGTTCTCTCTCTTCAGAACAATGGGCAAACTGAAGAGCTAAAAATTTATTTGTGTCAGAGTTATCAGATGCTTTCGTTGTAACGATTGAAATCATCTTGCCGCTTGCTTTTTTTCTGCTACGCTGCTTCTCCCACGCCAGGGTAGCTCAGCGGTAGAGCAGGGGACTCATAAGCCCTTGGTCGGGAGTTCGATTCTCCCCTCTGGCACATGTATCTCGTTTCACATTTAATTTTTCTTTATGGCAAAAGCACCCGTTAAAAAAAGCAACTCTTCGATCAAGCGCGCTAAGCAAAGCGATGCTCGGCACATTCTCAACACCAGCATTCTCTCTAGTTTGAAAACACAAGAGAAGAAAGTCCTCAAGGCTCTTGAAGTAGAATCAACGGAACTCAAAGATCTTTTTAAACAATTTGTTTCCATGCTCGATAAAGCTGCAAAGAAAAATGTTCTTCCAAAGAACAGAGCAGCTAGCAAAAAAAGCCTGTTCAACAAACGCGTTACAGCTGGGAAAAGCTCCATTGCAAAGGCCCCCGTCAAGGCTAAGGCCGCTCGTGGACAAAGCGCTCAAGAAAAATCTAAAGCTAAAGCAAAGGTTAGAGCTAAGAAGAAATAGCAACTCACTGCTACTTAAAGGATCACTTAAAGGATCACTTAAAGGAGCTCAATTTGAAATTAGAACGTAACTGCCAACGAGGGTTGGCGGTTACGTTTTCTTTTTGGGATGAGCCACAAGATAGTAACTCACTCCAAAAGTCACTGCTCCAAAAAGTGCCGTGATTAAGAGAGAGAATAAATAATCGGATAGTGGGACTAAGGGTGTTCCAATCATTAAGGCATCGCGAATGGCAGAGACGCTGTAGCTCACGGGATTGAGAAGGCCAACCCAATAAAGCCAGCCGCTTCCTACTGGCATCGGGAAGAGCGCACCAGACATCATCCAAAGCGGCATGAGAAAGATATTCATAATCGCATGAAAGCCTTGCGTAGAGTCCATCGGCCAGGCGACCAGGAATCCGAGGCCGGTCATGCAAAAGCCGACTAAGATAAAAGCTGGCAACAACAAAAGCGCTTGGCCAAAACCGATTGGAATGTGAGCGAGTGGTGCCAAGAGGCAGAAAAGAATTGCTTGGAGTACGGCTAACGTTGTGCCTCCTAAAAATTTTCCTAGAGGGATCGTGGCTGGAGAGAGAGGGGCTACCAGAGCTCCTTGGAGAAAGCCTTCGCGGCGATCTTCAATCACCGAGATCGTTGAAAAAATTGCCGTGAAGAGCATGATAAGCACAATTGTTCCTGGAAAAAAGTAGGCGAGGTAAGTTTCATTCGTGCTGCTGGCAGAATTATGAAACGAGGGGCCAAAGCCTGATCCCACGAGGAGCCAGAAAACAAGCGGAGTTGCGAGTGCTCCAATGATCCGATTGCGTTGGCGCAAGAAACGAATGACATCACGCCACCAAAGAGCTTTTACAGGGGTCCAGAGAAATTGAGGAGAGTTATTCACAGGGATAAAAAAATGGAAGAGAGAGGAGAATTCACAGGGATGGAAGCGATGGAAGGGATAAAAGAAATATTTATAAATTGAAATGGAATTTTAAAAATGTCGTTAGAACTTGGTGGTATCTTATTCAAAAACTAAAACTAAAACTAAAAAAATGTAAATTTTATAAGCCCTTCCATCGCTTCCATCCCTGTGAATTATTCATGCTCCTGCTCAGCGAAGAGTCGTCCCGTACGAGCGACGAAGACATCTTCTAGCGTTGGGCGTGCGACGCGCACCGCAGTGATCTCGTCGGAAAATTGCGCTGCGAGGCGAGCTGCTAGTTCGTGGGCTTGTGGATGTTCAATGCGGACTTCTCCCTCGACGACGGTGGCAACGATTTCATGATGCTGATTGATTTTTTGGGCCAGTTGGTCTGCGCCGTGGCGTGTGGTAAGGCTTAAGACATCGCCTCCTAATACTGAGGTCAATTCGCTAGGAGTGCCGAGCGCAACTAATTGGCCAGCGCTCATGATGCCGACGCGGTCAGCGCGTGCCGCTTCATCCATGAGGTGAGTAGTACAGAGGGCGGTGACACCGCGATCGCGACGAAGGTTTTCTAAAGCGGCCCAGAGATCCAGGCGGGCAGCTGGATCCAAGCCGGTGGAAGGTTCATCCAATAAGAGCACCTCGGGACGAATAAGAAGGCATTTTGCAATTTCAGTGCGACGTTGCAATCCTCCGGAAAGCGTTTCTACTCGGTCGTTCAGGCGTTCTTCAAGTTGAACAACAGAGACGGCATCACGGAGGCGTTGTTTTAGTTCTTTGCCGCGGAGTCCATACATGGCTCCCCCGCAGAGCAAGTTTTCACGAATGGTTAATTTTCCATCAAGACTAGGAGCTTGAAAGACAACGCCAATGCGTGCGCGCACGGCAGCAGCTTCTGAGACGACATTATGACCGAGGATTTCTGCCTCTCCATGATCGGGCTGCATCAGGGTGCTCAAAATGCGAAACAGCGTGCTCTTGCCGCCACCGTTAGGACCAAGCATGCAGAAGAGCTCCCCGCGTTTAACGCTGAGGGTCAAGTGATCCAGGGCGCGCCGATCTCCAAACTTTTTGGTGAGGTCGCAAATCGAAATAGCAATGTCGGAAGAAGGATGCATGTTTTTAAAATAAAACTTTAATGAGGTAATTGCAATTCAGCAATAGCCTTCATCACACGATCGGAAAGTTTTTGATAAAGCTCTCGTTCTTGGCCGCGGACGGGAGTGAGTTCTTCTTCGTTAAAATAAATCGGATTTCCTAAAACGACGGTAATGGGATGGTGATGAATTTTCTTAGAGTTTTTTGGGAAGGCTTCATGAGCGCCAAAGATGCGCATCGGAAGGACGGGAGCTTTAGTCTTGGCAATGATGAGTCCAATGCCAGAGTGTCCTCGTTGCAGGCTTCCATCAGGAGAGCGTGTTCCTTCCGGGAAGAGAACAACGGCGTTGCCAGAACGCAGAAGTCGAATAATGGTTTTCAGTGAAGAAGAATCCTTTCCATCACGATCTATGGGGATGACGTTAAAGTCAGGAAGTAAACGTCCAAAAAAAGGAAGCGATGATAATGTCTTGCGCGCTAAAAAATAGACGGCGCGTTTGGAGCAGATGCCAGCGAGCGGAGGATCAAAATAACTTTGATGGTTCATCGCAAGAATCAACGAACCTGATTCGACCATTCGTTCGGGGTGAATCACGCGGAAGTGAAAGAACGTCCGAGCAACGATTTTCGAGAGAGTGTAGAAAAAATGGTAGGTGAATTTCATGCAAAACTATTTCACTTATTTTTATTTTGAAATTTCTCAAGAATTTCATCAATCGCTTGATTGGTGTCGGAGATGCTCAGATGGGTCGTGTCGATAACGATGGCTCCTTCAGGAATGACCAGGGGCGCTGCGGCACGGGTTTTGTCTTGTTGATCGCGTTGGGCAACGTTGTCGATAATTCCTTCTTTAGCACGGCGACGTGCTCTCTCTTCGGGAGAAGCATCCATATAGATTTTCCATGGTGCTTCAGGAAAGACGACGGATCCAATATCACGTCCTTCCATGACCAAATTGCGCTGATCAGCAAGAGAGCGCAGTCTTGTGAGTAAAAAATTTCTTACCGCAGGAAGTGCCGCGAGTGGTGAGACAAGACTGGTGACAATCGTATTATTTAAATGTGGGGTCACATCATTCCCATCGATGAAGAGATGCAGTGCGTCTTCAATGATCTGAGGGTGTAATAAAAGTCTATCAAGCCAATGCTGAACAGCGGTTGGTTTTGAAACGTCGATCTGATCATGATGCGCCGCCCAAGCCAGCGCGCGGTAGTAGTGACCAGAGCTTACAAAAAGATAGCCAAGTCTGCTAGCCAATCGACGGCCTGCAATTGTTTTTCCTGAGGCTGCTGGGCCATCGATGGTGATGATGACATTGCTTCGCAACGTCGGTTCTAAGTTCGAAGTTCGAAGTTCCAAGCCTGAGTCATTGCTATACGATGACAGTTCCAAGTTGTTGTTAGATCGTTCGTTCATTGAATAATTACAATCACAATTTCCCAATGGCACTTTCTTCAACTTTAACTTTTAACTTCAACTGCTAAGGAACTAAGAAAGTTTTTCCGGAGTAAGGATCCTTCACCTCTGTACCAGGAGGAAAACCGCGAACGTCGACGTAGCCGGCGTTAGGAGAGTGAGGGCTGGTGACAAAGCCTGGTTTTCCCGGAACAGGAGTTCCATAAGGAAGTTCGTGTGCTGTGTTTGCTGCTGCTGGTTGTGGAGCGGAAGAGAGGAAGGGATTTGCTGGAGCGTTCGTGGCCGTAGTCGCATCCCCAGAAGTGGTAGTGTTAGTGGCACTGTCCGTTTCTACATAGGAAGCATCGGCATTAGTGCCGCCATATCCAAAACGACTTGGTGGAGGTGATGCTGAATGTTGTCTTGTAGTATGGTCAGCACATCCAACGATCATGGAGATAGCAAGAGCAACAAGGAGAGAAAAAAAAGGGAGTGTGCGATTGAAAGATGTCATATCAAAATGAGATTTGGTTTTATAAAAAATCATTATAACTAGGGCTGATCGGAAGTAAATTGCTTTTCAAAATGATTGTTTATTTTTGTTTGGTAGCTGTTCCAATTACAAAAAAATAACGAGCAAAGAGTAAAGGTCAACGAGTTGTTTTTTCAACTTTTCAACGCTTCAACTTTTCAACTCAACTAAGATTTTCAGCTTGATTGGCATGTTTTTTTTAAAATAACAAAAAAGTAGTTTGTTTTTTTATTTTGACTAATTGAGATATCTTCAAAGGCTGGAAAAATCAGGCTTTGAGAGCCTCTTCTTTCTTTTTTCTCCTCTTTTTATGGAAAAAATTTAGAGGGAACGCAAAAAGAAAAATACACTTTTATGAAGATTTCTATTGCTAAAATCATCAGTTCCAATCATACGTGCGTGTCGAAGTTCGGTGATAGCGTCCGAGGTAATGCAGGTTCTCCGTGAAACGGTGGGCTGCTCTGACTCTCTCAGGTGAGAGATTTAGTGCATTCCGAGACAGTGCCATCAGCGTAACGATGAACCAACCCAAAATTAGTTATGAAATTATATGTAGGCAACCTAGCCTTCTCCGCAACAGATGGTGATCTCCGCGAGATCTTCTCACAATATGGCACCGTTACCGATGCCTCTATCCTCATGGATCGCACTTCCGGCCGCTCACGCGGTTTTGGATTTATAACGATGAGCAGTCATGAGGAAGGTCTTGCTTCCATTGAAGGACTCAATGGTCAAGAAATCGGCGGTCGTCGCCTTACAGTCAACGAAGCTCGTCCGATGGAGGAGCGTGCTCCTCGTAGCGGTGGCGGCGGCGGTGGTGGTTATGGCGGACCTCGTCGTAGTGGCGGTGGTGGTGGTGGCGGTCGTGATGATCGTCGCGGACCTCGTCGCGATTACTAAAACTCTGACCAAAACTGACTCTGTCTGTTTCAGGCAGAGTTAGTTGAAGTTACTAGTTTAAGGTGAAGTTAATAATTTGATCACTTCGTGATTAGCAAGGACTTCAACTTCAACTTTCAACTTCAACTGCTGTGAAGCATCTTGATCGCGTGGCGATCAAGATGCCAGCAGCTTTGTGTAAGGTTTCTTCCCATTCCTGTTCAGGAATGGAATTGTTGGTGATTCCAGCCCCAACATGAAATTTGGCTATTCCATCGCGAAGGTGGAGTGTTCGGATAGCGATGTTGAATTGACTTTTTCCATCAAATCCAAAATAGCCGATCGCGCCTGTAAAAAGTTCGCGAGGCTCAGGCTCTAGCTGTTGGATGATTTCCATGGCTTTTTTCTTAGGAGCTCCCGAGATGGATCCTCCCGGAAAGCAGGCGGCAAGAGCTTCTACATGCGAAACCTCTTTTCGAAGTTCGCCCTCAATCGTGGAGACTAAATGAAAAACTTGAGGATAGCACTCCAGGTGGAGGAGCTGCGAAGTGATGACGCTTCCATAGTTGCAAACTCGACCAAGATCATTTCGCTCTAAATCGGTGATCATGACCAGTTCTGCATTTTCCTTAGGCGAAGCCTGAAGGAGTGCTGCTTGCTTCGCATCTTCTTCTGCGGTTTTTCCACGGGGTCGTGTCCCTTTGATCGGACAAGTCAAGATGTGCTTGTCATCGATTTTAAGGAAACATTCTGGAGAGCTGGATAAAATTGTTTCTTCGCCATCTCGAATTCGCGAAGTTGGGCTCAATTGAAGATAAGCTGCAAAAGGAGCAGGGGAATGCTGGCGAAGGGAAAGATAGAGAGGCCACGGATCCTCTTGGCAGGGTGCTTGGAGGGAGTGAGCGAGGCAAATTTGATAAATATTTCCTAAGGCGATTTCATGTTGAGCCTGTTTGACGATGTCGCAAAACTCGTCACGAGTCATGTTGTGCTTGAAATCGAGAGATTTTATTTTTTTGTGTGATGCTGATTGTTGAATCTCTAGCTTGGGGAGCGGTGTCAACCATTCAGATTTTTTTTCAGTTGCAAGATGACGGTAAACTTTTTCATAAAATCCAAAACGAAAAGAGCCATCATAGCGAAAGAAGCCAATGGCGGCGCCTGCTTCGCAGCCGCAGTTCGTAGTTGGTCGTTGGTAGTTGGCAGAAAAGTTCTGCAGGTTGTTTTGAGAGCGATCGGCTAATTCCTTTTCTAATAGTGGCCAGTCGTTAGGCCCGCCTTCTATGATGAGGTCAGGTTCCGCAGCAAGGAGCGAGAGGCCTTGTTGGGCTGGTGCTGGCGATGCGCTCGGGACTAAAGAATCAAGCCAGACGAAATCTTTTTTGTGACGCAGTGACTCTGCGAGCTGGAGAGGAGTGAGGGCGGTTTGATTCATGGATTCATCGCGAAGCGAGTCTGTTGACTCAAACTTAAACTTCAAACACTCAAACTGCCATCGCTTTGCGATGGCTGGTGCAGCCGTAGGGATTCGAACCCCAAACCTTCTGATCCGTAGTCAGATGCTCTATCCAATTGAGCTACGGCTGCTTTTTTCCAAAGAGGAAAACGCAATATAGTAGCTTTTTGAACAAATGGGAAATGAAATTTTTATTTTGCCGAAGAAAAATCAGGCAATCCGACAACAATATCTCCTGGAAGAATCTGATGCGCCGCAAACCATCCGTGAGGTGTTTCAAGTGCATAAACAATAGCAGGGGAGCTGCTCAAAATAGAATGCTCGTTAAAAGGTTCTAGGTCGTGCATTTCAAGAATGCGCCCGCTGCTGTTGAGATAAGCAATGCTGAGGGGGAGCGAGGTATCTTTCATCCAAAAAGCGACTTGCTGCGGACAAGGAAAAACAAAGAGCATTCCTTCATTGGCTCCTAATGTTTTTCGCTTCATTAATCCCTGTTCGCGAGTGGCTTGATCCGAAGCCAACTGCACGTCGAGCTGATTTTTTCCGATGGAGAGCGAAGTGCGAGGCAATCGTTTTGCGGGCGAAGGCGGTGTTGTCGTTCCCGAAGAGAGGTCTGCTCCCAAGAGGAATAATAAAATAAGCAAACGAAAGTAGGGCATTGCTTTCTTGTTATTTGCTTCCTGTGGTCTGTTCCATGGGAATCATATCAAGTGGCATGGTGCTCATTTTAGTAAAGCCAATGAACGGAAAGTCGAGGCTGATGATGGCAAAGGTCATGATGCCGATCATGGCTGAGAGAAGAACCGACATGAGGCCATGTGTTTGGCCTGGAGAGGAGATCATCAAGAGACTGATGGAAATGAGCGTGGTGGCTCCTAAAAGGAAAAGAATCCAAAGGAGGGGTAACAAGCCAGTAAAGGAATCTTGAATGCGTTGTTCTCGGTATTTGCGGAGATTTTCTAAATTTTGCACACTCATGTTGAAGTAAACACGTTCATTATCTGTTTTTGGTTGATAGGAACGGTAGAGATCGGAGAGTTTGGTGACGATACGATCGCCGGCAAGATCATCTTTTCCTTTGATGACAATCTTCCATTCGTTTTCTGTGACGGTCTTGCGATAGTTGCGACAAAAATTTTGGATTTTATTAGAAAGTTCAGGTGTGAAGGCTTGTGCGTTAAAATAAATATCACGCAAGGCGTTGCTTTCCTCATTGAGATTGGATTTGGTGGCCATGTATTCATTCCATGTAGTTGCAACCATGAAAGCGGCCAAGATACCAAAAATCGTTGCGGCAGGACCCAGCGTCGCATGCGCAATGGCGTGGTGAGGATTCCGTTTGTCGGGCTTAATCCATTTGAGCGCCAAAAAATTTCCAAGAAGAGCAAGAGAGACTGGGACTAAGATGCAGATCCAGATGAGCCCTGGACATAGAGCAAGGTAATGTTCGAAATTCATCGAACAACCATAATTTAAAAATCAAACTAGGCGAGTCTGAATTTTTTAGAACTAGAACAAAAAAAGAATTGTTTTCTCTGGTTTTCGGAGTAGACTCACGCGTCACTTTTTGATTGAGCCACTTGCCCGTTTGCGGCATACTGGAGCTTCCATCAGTCAAAAGTATCAGAAGTCCTCATGTCCAATTTTTTTCCTCGCTGGTCCAATCTCTTGCCGCTAAAACTGCTCGTTTGTTTAGCAGTCATTGGCTGTGCCATTGTGGGAGGGATTTGGTATTACTTTACACCGAAGTACACGCGTGTCGGTTATCAACCAGATCAACCGATTCCTTTTTCTCACGCGATCCATGTGAAGCAGCTCGGCATGGACTGTCGTTACTGTCATAGCTTTGTTGAAGTTTCTGGACATTCCAATATTCCTAACACACAGACCTGCATCAACTGTCACGGCCAAGGCAAGGTAAAATGGGATAGCCCGCGCCTTGCTCCTGTTCAAGAGAGCTGGAAGACGGGACGCCCGATTCAATGGATCAGGATTCATAGACTTCCTGATTATGCCTATTTCAATCACGCTGTGCACGTGAACCGCGGGGTCAGTTGTTACAGCTGTCATGGGGCCATTAATGAAATGGCAGTGGTCTATGAAGCTAAGCCGCTCAGTATGTCCTGGTGCCTGGAATGTCACCGTGCTCCAGAAAATTTCCTTCGTCCTCCTAGCGAGGTGTTCAATATGGATTGGCATCCTAAATCTTTTGATGAACAACTGAAAGTTGGCACGAAATTAAAACAAGAGTGGAATGTGAATCCCCCCGTAACTTGCGGTGGTTGTCACAGGTAATTTTTTTGAGCAATGAAACACATTTTTCAACATCCAGCACGCGATGAGCAGCCAACGCTTTGGAGGACTTCTGGCGAACACGAGAACAGTGCTGCTTTTAACGAAGATCTCGGACGTGAGTTTGCTGCTGGCCTTGATCGTCGTGATGGCGAGGAAAATGTCGCGACCAATGGCATGTCGCGCCGTAATTTTTTAAAACTCACGGGTGCCTCTGCAGCTCTTGCTGGCGTTGGTCTCACTGCTTGTCGTCGTCCAGAAGCTTATCTGGTGCCGTTTACACGCTCGGCAGAATGGGCGATCCCTGGAAAATTTCTTTACTACGCGACAACGATGCCAACCCCGCTGGGTGGCATTCCCCTGATTGCAACAACGTTTGAAGGTCGCCCGACGAAGATGGAAGGCAACCCGCTTCATCCGATCAGCAACGGTTCGACAGATGCCTTTGCTCAGGCTTCCATTTTAGATCTCTACGATCCTCATCGTGCGAAAGCGATCAAGCGTGATGGCAAAGAGGTCAAGCGTTCGGCGTTGGATTCTTATTTGGCGCAGCTTCGTCAGACCGCTTTGAGTGCTCAAGGAGAAGGATTGCTGTTTGTTGTGGAGAGCGCCCATTCTCCAACGCGCAATCGTTTGCGCGATGCCTTGATGAAAGAATTTCCAAAGATGAAGTGGGTGGAGTATGAAGCGCTCTCTCGCGAAAACGAGCAGCAGGCTTGCGAAGTGGCTTTTGGAGATGGAATGAGGCCTGTCTATCATCTCAAAAAAGCAGATGTCATTGTTGCTCTTGATAGCGATTTTCTCAATCCCGTAGAACGCGGAGTTGGCTTTGCTGCTGATTTTTATACTCGTCGCAATCCAGAGCAGGCCATGAATCGCCTCTATGCTGTCGAGAATAGCTACACCCTGACAGGAGGAATGGCTGATCATCGTTTGCGCGTCAAAGCCAGTCAGATCGGAGCTTTTGCGGCAACCTTGGCGCTGCAGATTGCTAAGAAGACCAACAATAGCTCTCTCGATTCACTCGCCGCAGCCTATTTAAAAAATCATCCAACAGCTAATGTTCCGAAATGGGATGAGTGGATCAAGCCGCTTGCTGATGATTTGATGGCGGCGCAAGGAAAGAGCCTTCTCCTCACAGGACCTGGACAATCAGAGGCGGTGCAGCTTTTGGTTTTTGGAATCAATGCGGCGTTGGGAAATTTAGGTGCGACCATGGACATGGTGGCGCTAGGAAAAAAACCAACTTCTTTTCAAGAGGTTGTGGCTGCATTAAAAACGGATTCCATCAAGCAGCTCTTTCTTTTTCAAACGAATCCCGTTTATACAGCGTCTCAAGAGGCTGATCTTGCGAAGCTCCTTGCGGCTGTTCCTAACTCGCTTCACCTTACGCTCAACGAAGATGAGACAAGCAAAGCTTGTCACTGGATTATTTCAGCTGCTCACTACCTCGAATCATGGGGCGATACTCGCAGTTTTGATGGAACGTTGTGTGCTGTTCAGCCGATGGTGCTTCCGCTTTGGAATGGACTCACGGAGATCGAAGTGCTCAACGCGCTTCAAGGCAAGCCTGCTCCCGAAGGTCCAGCGTTGATTCGTGAGACGTTCAACACTTTTTCTAAAGACACGTCGGAAGAGGCATGGCATCAATATTTGCACAACGGTTTCTTAGAAAATTCTGCAGCATTGGTCGTCAGGCCCTCTTGGAATGCGGCTGCAGCGCAGAGTTCCGTTGCTGCTGAGATGCCAGAGCCAGTAGGGCAAGGGGAATTTGAGTTAGCCTTTTTGCCAAGCGCGAGCGTCTACGATGGCCGCTACAGCGGCAATGCGTGGTTGCAAGAGACGCCAGACTTTGTAACGAAGTTGACGTGGGATAATGCACTCTTGATGAGTCCTGCGGATGCGAAACGTTTAGGCCTCGCTGATGGAGATATGGTTTCGCTCAGTGATGGAAAGAACAAAATGGAGATTGCTCTCCTCATGGCCCCTGGTCATGCGGATGGTTCGGTAAGTGCTGCCCTCGGATATGGAAGGAAAGGGCTTTCTCACGTTATCGATCATGTTGGATTTAATGTTTATCCGCTGCGCAGGAATGGAGTGCTTAATTATGTGCAAGGAATTTCGGTGACACCGCTTCGTGGCAAAAAGTATGACTTTGCACAAACGCAAGAGCATCGCAACATGGAAGGGCGTGACCTTGTCCGTGAAGGAACGGTCGGGCGTTATCAAGAAGATCCTTCTTTTGCTCAGACGATGGGAATGGACGCTCACATTCCTCCTAACATCAGCCTTTACAACAATCCTCCTTACACAGGGCAAGAGCAGTGGGGAATGTCAATTGATTTGAATACTTGCATCGGATGCAATGCTTGTCTCTTGGCCTGCCAGGCAGAGAACAATGTTCCTGTTGTTGGAAAAGATCAGGTCCGTCGTGGTCGTGATATGGCTTGGATTCGCATTGATCGTTGGTTTGCAAGTCCTGATGGCTCGGAAGAGGAACCCGAGATGTTGCCGCAGGCGATCCTTTGTCAGCATTGTGAAAATGCTCCTTGCGAGACGGTTTGTCCTGTCAATGCCACGGTGCATAGCGAAGATGGATTGAACTTGATGGCTTACAATCGTTGCATTGGGACTCGTTATTGTGCGAACAACTGTCCTTGGAAAGTTCGGCGTTTTAATTTCTTCGATTATAATCAACGTCCGCTCGATGAGCTTTACTACGGACCATTAGCGCCGAAGGGCATGGCCGATAGTCTCAAGATGTCCAAAAATCCTAATGTCACGGTTCGGATGCGTGGTGTGATGGAAAAATGCACATTCTGTATTCAACGGATCGAAGAGTCTAAGATTGGGCGTCTCGTTAAGGCAGGGGGTAGCGATTCTCATCAGGTCGCCATGGCTCCGTTTAAAACAGCCTGTCAACAAGCTTGTCCTTCGGAGTCGATTGTTTTTGGAAACATCGCTGATCCGAATAGTGAGGTTTCACGTCGCAAGGCGAGCGCTCGTGATTACACGATGCTGAAGTACCTCAATACGAAACCGCGTGTCACTTATCTTGCTCGCATCAAAAATCCGAACCTCAACATGCCTGGAGCCAAGAACGTAGGTCTTGCCAATGGAGTGCCTCATCATGGAGCGCATCATGCGCCTGAGGCCTCAGAGCATGCCGACGTAGGACCAACTCATTTTGATGGTCACGGTACAGAAGCCCCTTCTGTGGCCGCGCCCAAGAAGGAAGCAGCACCTGTGACTTAATTTTGGAGCGACTTTAATACCACCTTTCACTCATGGATTCAGCAACCCTTTCAGCAGAAGAACAAAAGTTAGTTCGTCCTCCACTTGTCCTTAACAAGCGGACGATGGGCTGGATCAGTAGCTATGTGAGCACGATTGTCGAATCGAAAACGCCTCGTTGGTGGTTCATTTCGATTGCGATCACGAGTTCCATTGCATTGCTGACACCGCTGATGCTTTGTTACTTGGTCGCAACGGGGGTTGGTGTTTGGGGAAACAATAGTCCTGTTTTTTGGGCTTGGGATATTACGAACTTTGTTTTCTGGATCGGTATCGGTCACGCAGGGACATTAATTTCAGCAATTCTTTTTATAACGCGGCAAAAATGGAGGACCTCGATCAACCGTGCTGCGGAGGCGATGACTCTTTTTGCGGTGGTCTGCGCCGGTATCTATCCGATGTTTCACGTAGGACGCATTTGGAAAGTCTATTTCTTAGCCCCTGTTCCTAATTCAAATGGAATTTGGCAAAATTTTCGCAGTCCGTTACTTTGGGATGTCTTTGCCGTTTCCACCTACTTCACCGTTTCTGTCTTATTCTGGTACACCGGACTAATTCCCGATTTAGCAACCTTGCGAGATCGTTGCACCACCAAAATTAAAAAATTCATTTATGGCATTATGGCACTCGGTTGGCGTGGAGGTAATCGTCAATGGCGTCATTACGAAATGGCCTACATCTTGCTAGCAGGTCTTTCTACGCCGTTGGTGCTTTCCGTTCACAGTGTCGTGTCTTTTGACTTTGCTACTTCGGTAATTCCAGGCTGGCACGCGACGATCTTCCCTCCTTACTTTGTGGCAGGAGCAATCTTCGGCGGATTCGCCATGGTGTTGACCATCATGCTTCCAGCGCGAGCCATCTATCCTCAGCTCCACGACATGATCACGCCTGGTCACATTAACAAAATGGCTAAAGTGATTTTGTTGACTGGTTCGATTGTGGGCTATGCTTACTTGATGGAGCTTTTCATTGCCTGGTATGGAGCTAATCCATACGAGCGAGCAGCTTTTTGGTACCGCGCCTTTGGGCCTTATTGGTGGGCTTATGCGTGCATGATGTTTTGCAACGTTGTGTCGCCTCAAGTTTTTTGGTTCAAGTGGTGCCGCACCAATGTCTATGCCGTTTTTATTGTTTGTATGTTTGTGAATGCAGGAATGTGGTTCGAACGCTTTGTCATCATTGCAACAACATTGGCGCGCGACTTTCTTCCTTCTTCCTGGGGGCTCTTTCATCCGACTATAGTCGATATCTTGACATTCATAGGAACCTTTGGTCTTTTCACAACACTCTTCCTCCTCTTCGTTCGCTTCTTGCCTATGATTTGTATGTTTGAAGTAAAAGCTGTCTTGCCCGAAGCGAATCCACACTATGGAGAGGAGCACCACTAAGATGATGATATCGACGACAACAACAGGTTTTTCAACGGCTCCTATTTATGCTGTGGGAGTAGAATTCGACAGCGCTCGTGATCTTTATCACGCTGCTGAGAAAGTCCGTGATGCTGGCTACAAACGTTGGGATACTTTTTCTCCTTTTCCAATTCATGGAATGGATACGGCCATGGGACTTCCCAAGTCGTGGTTGAGTGCGCTGGTTTTTATTGGTGGTCTGACCGGTTTTAGCACAGCGGCCTTTATGGAATTTGGTGCTTCCAGTTTTCTCTATCCACTGATTGTCGATGCGAAGCCGACAAACTTGATGACGATTCCTGCTTTCTTCCCGATCATGTTTGAGCTGACTATTCTTTTTTCAGCGCTTACGGCGACTTTTGGAATGCTCGCTCTCAATGGCCTTCCGCGTTGGAACCATCCGCTTTTTAATTGGGATCGTTTTAAAAAGGTGACCGAAGATAAATTTTATATTGCGATCGAGGCAACGGATGAAAAATTTTCTTTGGAAGAGACGCGCCAATTTTTACAATCTCTTGGCGGCAGTCATATCACAGTCATTCATCACGACGAATAATTTCAAATCATGTTACGTTATTTTTTCATTGGATTTACCTTGCTCCTCTTGCTTCTTGTCTCGATGACAGGATTGCGTGGATGGAAGTCAAAACGTCCGCCTCTGGAACTTTTTCCTGATATGGTGCGCCAAGCAAAATACAAGGCGCAAACGGAGAGCTCTTTTTATGCCGATGGTCGCGCAGCCCAGGCGCATGCGACAGGAACAGTGCCGATGGGGTATTCTGCTCCTCAAGCAAAGTTTGCTGATAGCAACAGTTCGTCGACAGACCTTGCTGGTCCTTACAAAAACATTCAGTTTTCTGGATCTCCAACGTATCGCGAGACCGGTCGAATGGGAACGCAGTGGGGAACAGGTATTCCGTTTGAAGTGACACCTTCCATCATGCAACGAGGACAGGAGCGGTATAATATTAGCTGTGCTGTCTGTCATGCTGCGACGGGTCAAGGAAATGGAATTGCTTCCAAGTATGGCCTCAATGGTATTGCTAATCAGCATCAGCAACGGATTCGTGATATGGCCGACGGAGAAATTTTTAATACCATCACTTGGGGAAAAAATACGATGATGGGTTATGGTTCCAATATTCAAGTTCCCGATCGTTGGGCAATCATCTGTTACTTACGCGCACTCCAACGTTCTCAGAATGCGACTCTTTCTGATGTTCCAGACGCAGAACAGAAAAAACTTAACCGCTAAATTCGCTAAAAACCGCTAAATTAAAAAATTCTTTTTCGTGATAGTTCGCGTATTTCGCGGTTTATAAATTCTTTTTATCCCTTCCATAGCTTTCATCCCTGTGAATAAATCTTCTTCATCTCCAAGCCCTGAATACTTCGACTACAAGCATGTCGGGGGACGCTTTATGGGCCTTGTTTCCGTGGCGATCGTATCATTAGTGGTTTCTTTTCTTCTTGGGATGCACCATCCCAAGCAGTTTGCTTTTTCATGGTTGTTTGCCTTTTTCTATTTTATGACAATCGTGATTGGGAGTCTCTTTTGGATCCTCGTGCATCATGGTATTGACGTAGAATGGAGCGTCGGAGTTCGCCGACAGATGGAGAATGTTGCAAGCCTCTTCCCGGTGATGGCCTTTCTTTTTGTTCCTCTGATTTTTGTAGCGCCTCGACTTTGGACATGGATGACGATTCCTCATGGCGCTGATATTCAGCTGATGGAAAAAGCGGCTTATCTCAACCTTCCTTTTTTCTGGATGAGAGCAGCCTTCTATTTTCTCTTTTTTAGCACAGTGGCTTTGTGGCTCCGTAAACTTTCCGTAGCTCAAGATAAAACGGGTGATCCAAAATATACCATGATGGCCCGGAAAATAACCTTTGCGAGCCTTCCCTTCTTCGCGGTTTGCCTTACTTTTGCTGCCGTTGACTGGCTCATGGGGCTTGATTTTAAATGGGTCTCGACGATGTGGGGTGTCTATATTTTTGCTGGTTCTGCATTGAGCTCTCTTTGTGTCATTCTCCTCATTGTGACAGCACTTCGCTCCGCGGGTTATCTGCAAGGAATTGTTTCAGAGCGACACTATTCTCTCATGGGACAATTGATGACAGCCTTTACTGTTTTCTGGGCATATATCGGTTTTGACCAATACATGCTGATTTGGTATGCCAACATTCCTGAAGAGACGATTTATTTTTTGCGTCGCAATACGGAGAGTTGGTGCACGCTCAACATGATTTTGGTCGTCGGACATTTTTTAATTCCTTTCGTGCTTTTGCTGTTTCGTAATCCAAAACGTCGGCCTGCTTATCTTTGTGGTGTTGCTTTTTGGATTTTGCTCATGCATATGCTCGATATCTATATTGTCGTCTTGCCGATGATCCATCCTGCTGGATTTGCTCCAAGTATTTTTGATGTTCTGGCTCTTCTTGCCATTGGATGCACGCTTGCAGCTGTTTTTCTCAAACGCTTGGGAGATGTTCCTCTCTGGCCGTTGCGCGATCCACGTTTAAAGGATTCTATTAACATTGCTGTGTAAACTTTTGAACTCATGACCTGCTCTTCTTCTCATACTAAATTATCTTGTTGCTTCCCTTGGTCGCGGCTTTGGACAGCCTTGGGCATGTTTGTTCTTTTTCTTGCAGCCGTGATTGTTTTGGTGCTTTGGAATCCTCGGCCTCTCGATGAAGATGCTGAGCGAGCCATCCTGAGGGCTAAAAATTTGAAGGAACTTCGAGAAGCCAATGAGAAGCGTCTGAATAACTATGGATGGGTCGATCAAGCTAAGGGAATTGTTTTTATCCCGATAGCGCGCGCCATGGAACTGGAAACAGTTTCCCTCAACGATCCTAAATGGAAACCCCACGCAACCTATCCAATTGCACCGATTGACCTTGTTCCCAAACCAGCTGGCATGCCGGTTCCAGCGCCGGCAGCTGCTCCTAGTGCTTCCTCCACGTCAGCCAAGTAATCACTCATGCGTCACGAATCCTCTCTCTCACAAGTTCAAGCAGCCACTAATTTTAGCGAGCCGGCTCCGCTGCATGCGACGACTCGTGCTGAAATTGATGCCTCGCTTCGTTTTCCAGTATTGCTCTTTTTTAGGACGGCTCTTTTTTGGCTTCTGCTCGGCTCCATTCTTTGCACGATCACCTCTTTGAAGCTCGTGGTGCCTTGTTTTTTAGATGGCATCAATTTTTTATCTTATGGAAGACTTCTTCCAGTGGCTCTCGATGCGCTGCTTTATGGATGGGCGATCCCAGCTGGCCTTGGTATCAGCCTCTGGCTCATCGCACGGCTTTGCGGCAGGTCACTCCGTTGTACGAAGATATTAGTCGCAGCAACTCTTTTTTGGAACATTGGAGTTTTTCTTGGATCGCTAGGCATCCTTTGCGGTTACGGAACCTCTGTTCCTTGGCTCGAATATCCTAATTGGGCTTCCATCCCTCTCTTTATCGCCTTTTTGCTGATGGGAGTTTGGGTCGTATTACTTTTTTTAGCACGTCAGCCACGTTCTATTTATATAACGCAATGGTACCTTTTGTTAGGGTTGTGTGCTTTTCCTTGGCTCTATGCTACGTCAAATATGCTTTTGACATGGGGGTCGGTACAGGCTTCTGCTCAAGGACCGATCATCGCTTGGTATAGCGCAAATATTTTTGGACTCTTCCTCATTCCGTTAGCGCTGGGGATCATCTACTATTTAATTCCTAAAATTACAGGAGCCGCCATTTACAGCTACTATCTCGCGGTACTGGGATTTTTCTCGCTGTTGCTCTTGGCTGGCTGGTCTGGAATGACTCTGTTTCTCGGCGGACCCATTCCTGTTTGGATGGTCAGTGCCAGCGTGGTGGCAACGATGTTGATGATGATTCCTGTCGCGGCAGTAATTTTGAATTATGCCAAGATGATCCAAGGACAAGCTGCTGCACTCAAAGAAAGTCCGGCCCTTCGCTTTATTGCTTTTGGAATTATTGCTTATTTCGTGGCTACGCTGTTGAACTTGGCCTACGCCATTCCAACTTGGAATGGAATTCTTCACTTCACGCATTACTCTAATGGTGTCGTGCTCCTCACGCTCTTAGGCTTTGTGAGTATGGTTCTCTTTGCGGGAATGTATTACATCGCGCCGCGGCTGTTTGGTTTTTCGTGGCTCTGTGCTTGTTCCATTCGATGCCATTTTTGGTTTGCGGTTGTTGGTCTTTCGCTGATGGTTACTTCTATGACGCTGGGTGGACTCATTGAAGGCCTCGCCTTGGATGATGCGGCTATTACTTTTGTGAATGTTCTCTCTTTTGCGGCACCATGGCGTTGGCTGAATGTGATCGCTTGGATGTTGCTACTGCTCTCTTACGTTTCTTTTGTTAGACTTTTTGGTAAAATGCTTTTTCGTGCTACTCATCCTGATCAAAAAGCATCAGCTTGTTCCTTTAATCCACTTGCTTCCGTTTCATGAATCGTTTGCGACCACTCTTCATCACTATTGCCCTTCTCTTTTTTGCAGGATGGCTTGGATTCGTTGCTTATTCCTATTTGCAATTGGGGCGTCTCGCTCCGCAAGTAGAGAGCGATGGCAGTTTGCCGCCACTGCAAAGTGGGAGTGCCATTCGCGGAGCTAAGGTTTATGCGGCTGAGGGATGTATGACCTGCCATAGCCAGCAAGTTCGTCAAACGAGTGTGACACCCTCTGATATTGATCGCAACTGGGGGAAACGGCCTTCGGTGGCGCGCGATTATTTGAGAGATCAAGTTGCTTTTCTTGGAACATCGCGAATCGGTCCTGATTTGAGCAATGTGGGAGTTCGTTTTACAGATCCTATTTGGTATTATCGTCACCTCTATGAACCAACGGCCGTGGTTCCTGGATCGAACATGCCTGCTTATCGTTATCTTTTTAAAATGCAAAAAATCCAGGGGCAACCTTCTGAAGAGGCGATCGTTCTAACAGGTCCTCATGCTCCCAAGGAGGGGTATGAAGTTGTTCCCACCGAGGAAGCTAAAGACCTCGTCGCTTACTTGCTCTCTCGGAAACAAGATTATACCTTGCCAGAAGTTCCTCCTGTTCCTGAAAAATAAACATATTCTGTTGTTGTGAATCCATCTAATACCCATCATTCTTCCGACGACTTGCAGCTCGAGCGTGACCTTGTTGAGATCAATCATGCTCCGGCATCGCTTCATAACGCTGATAAGAACGGCTTCTTGCAGCCATTGCCGCTTTGGCTGATGACCTTTTCGATGTTCCTTTTTTTCTGGGCAGGAATGTACTTGGCTTACAATAGTGGTGGTTTTAAGGCAAATGTCTTTGATGCTTCGGTGGTTTCTTGGAGTGGGGGAGGAAGTGGCGGTGCCGCTGCTCCAGTTGATATGAAAGTTCTTGGGAAAAAAGTGTTCACGCAGACATGTGTGATTTGCCATCAAGCAACAGGGCTTGGCGTTCCTGGACAATTTCCTCCACTAGTCGGAACAGAGTGGGTTCTTTCTCAAGACTGGCATGGCGATAATCATCTTGTGAAGCAAGTGTTGTATGGAATGCAAGGTCCTATCACGGTCAAAGGAATGCCATTCAACAATGCGATGGCTGCTTGGAGTCAATTAACAGATCAACAAATTGCTGCCGTGCTAACGTACGTTCGTTCGGAATGGGGTAATAATGCACCTCCGATCACAACGGAATTTGTAACGAAAGTTCGTGCCGACACCAAACCTCGCACTGAGGCTTGGAATCTGGCTGAAATGAAAGCGATTCCTAAAGAAATGTGCTCTGGTTCCGCTGCCCCTGCAACTCCGCCCGTGAAAAAATAGTCATGAAGTTCTCAATTAAAAATTTCCCTCTTCAAAAATGCATCGCTCTTGTTGCGACGTTTTTTCTTTTGTCAGTCAGCGTTATGGCGGAAGTACGGTCCGGTAATATTTATTGGACGCCTCGCAATGCGACACTCAATGGGATTGAAACAGATCGTCTTTTAACCTTTATTTTTTGGCTCACAGCAATTGTTTTCTTTCTCGTTCAAACAGTTTTTGTTTATTATTTGATCAAGTATCGTCGCCGTCCTGGGGTAAAGGCTCACTACAGTCATGGAAATAACACGCTGGAAATTATTTGGACCACATTGCCAACGCTTATCTTTCTTGGATTAGCCATTTACGGTAATCGTGTATGGTATGAAATTCATCAGCCTGCGCCTCAGAATGCTTTAACCGTCGAAATCACAGGTTATCAGTTTGCATGGGATTTTCGCTATCCTGGCTCCAGCGGTACGTTAGCGCGTTCGGATGTACGTGACATCACACCTATGAATAAATTTGGTGTCGACATGACGGATCCTCGTGCTAAGGAAGATTTTTCGACAACAGAATTGGTTGTTCCTATTGGAAAACCAGTTCATGTTCTGCTCCGCTCCCGCGATGTTATTCACTCTTTTTATGTTCCTGAGTTTCGTATTTATCAAGATGCGGTTCCTGGACGGACTATTGGATGGATTTGGTTTAAGACACTTCGCTCAGGAAATTTCCAACTTGCTTGCAGTCAACTTTGCGGTAAGGGTCACTACAACATGAAGGCTCCTATTCGGGTTGTTAGCCAAGAAGAGTATGATAAATGGTATGCTGAGAAAGTGATAAAGCCGAATGTCTTCATCGAGCTTGCTGCAAAAAAATAAGAAAAATTTGATCTAGATATTTATGAATGCTGTAATGACCTCCACTTCTGCTGAAACAGTTCATGCTAAGGCTCCTCATCATGATAATGACCATGCTTCTCCTGGCGTTATGAAATATCTCTGGACCTATGATCACAAGATGATTGGACTTCAGTATCTTTGGACCGCGTTTTTTTTCCTAGCTATTGGTGGAGCGTTAGCTTTAGCAGTTCGTTTTCAACTAGGATTTCCTAATCATCCCATTCCTTTGATTGGCAAACTTCTTCCTGCAACGCTGGCTACAGATGAAGGAGTAATTATCCCTGGAGGTTATAATATGTTAGTGACAATGCATGCCACTATCATGGTCTTCTTTGTGGTCATGCCTTTGTTAATCGGAGCTTTTGGAAATTATCTTATCCCTCTCAAGATTGGTGCTGGCGATATGGCATTTCCACTTTTGAACGAATTAAGCTATTGGCTCTATGTCCTTTCAGGAGTTTTTATTCTTGGAGCTTTTTTTGCCCCAGGTGGCGCTCCGGGTACTGGATGGACGGCCTATGCTCCTTTGAGCGTAGTTGCGGCTTATAACCAAACACAAATGGGTCAGAGTTTGTGGGGAGCTGCCATTTTCATCAATGGACTTGCTTCCATTGCAGGCGCAACTAATTACATTACGACTGTTATTACGATGCGGGCTCCAGGCATGACGATGTTCCGTTTGCCTTTGACCGTTTGGTCGCTCTTCATTACTTCGATTCTTCTCATTTTTGCAGTGCCGGTGCTTTCAGCCGCAGCAGCGATGCTCTTCTTTGACCTCAATATGGGAACGAGCTTCTTCAAGCCTGCTGGCAACGGACAACCGTTACTTTGGCAGCATCTCTTTTGGTTTTTTGGGCATCCTGAAGTTTACATCATGATCTTGCCGGCAATGGGGATTGTTTCTGAGATCATGCCTGTCTTCGCTCGAAAGCCAGTCTTTGGATATAAGGCTATGGTCTACGCCATGGGCGCGATTGGTTTTCTTGGTTTTATTGTCTGGGGACATCACATGTTTGTCAGTGGTATGAATCTGACGTTGAGTGCTACTTTTGCTGTTTCAACGATGGTCATAGCTGTTCCTTCAGCGATTAAGACCTTCAACTGGCTTGGCACAATTTGGAAGGGTTCGATTGAGTATACTGTTCCGATGTGCTTTGCATTGGCGTTTGTCATGATGTTTGTCATTGGAGGCCTCAGTGGTATTTTCATGGCATCAACGCCGGTCGATCTTTTTGTTCATCATACTTATTTTATTGTTGCTCATTTCCATTATGTTCTTTTTGGAGGCAGTATCTTTTCTATTTTTGCCGGAATCTATTTTTGGTTTCCAAAAATGTTTGGGCGGATGTTGAATCACAGACTCGGTATGATTCATTTCTTTGCAACTTTGTTGTTCTTTAATCTCACTTTTTTTCCGATGCACAATTTGGGACTCGGAGGAATGATGCGGCGTATTTCTGACCCGACCGTTTATGAGCACTTGCGTCAGTTGCAACCGCTCAATGTGCTTTGTACCATCGGAGCTTTTGGTTTGGGACTCTCGACCTTGGTTTTTGTCATCAATGTCATTTACAGCCTCCGCTATGGTCCTAAGGCTCCGAATAATCCTTGGCGGTCTACGACGCTTGAGTGGACATTGCCATCACCGGTAACGCTCCATGGAAATTTCCCAGTAACTCCTACTGTTTACAATGGTCCTTACGAATATAGTGTTCCAGGGATGGAAGAAGATTATCTTCCTCAAAATGTCAAAGCGCCGGAAACAGCAAGGATTGAGCTGCATTAAAGAGTAACGGGTAACGGGTTTTTAATTAATCTTCTGATGAAACCTGTTTTTTGAAAAACTCACCACAGAAAATGTTGTCTCAAGATTCATCACCCGTTACTCGTTACTCCTTACCCGTTACTTTACTTCATGTTTTCGCGCTGGTGACGACGGTGCTGACATTCGTGCTCCTCTGCAGCGGCGGTTTGGTAACATCGAAGGGCGTTGGGATGTCGGTGCCTGACTGGCCGACAACTTACGGCTATAACATGTTTGCTTTTCCACTCTCGCAATGGGTGGGTGGGGTTTTTTATGAACATACGCATCGGCTGCTCGCCTCTGGGATTGGGCTTCTCACGGTGATCTTGAGTGTGATGACTTTTTTTTTAGAAAAGCGGCGTTGGGTGCGACGCTTGGCGCTCGGCCTCTTGGTTGGTGTCATCTTGCAAGGAGTTCTTGGTGGGCTTCGCGTCACGCTCTACAAAGATGAGCTCGGAATTTTTCATGCGATTGTGGCGCAAACTTTTTTTGCGCTCTTGCTGATTTTCTCTGCGGCTACAAGTCGTTCTTTTTTCGAAGGAAAATGGTCGGGAGAAGCCCCTGCTGCAAAGCTCCGTTGGCTCGGGCTTGCTGGAGTGGTGCTGACTTATTTTCAACTCATCATTGCAGCGACGATGCGTCATGCTCACTTAGGATTGGCGATTCCTGATTTCCCGACCGCTTATGGAACTGTTCTTCCTGATCTTTCAGAAACAGCAGTCGCAACCATCAATGCTGCACGCTTGGCTCAAGCGATGATGCCCACAACAGCAACACAAATTGAATTGCAACTCATTCACCGAGGTGGGGCTTTGCTCTTAATGGGAGTCGTACTCTTGTTGATGATTCGAGCTCGAGAGTTATTGCCAGAGCGGCACTGGGTTCATCGCTGGTCATTTATTTGGGGAATTTTGCTAGTGCTGCAAGCAGCGCTGGGAGCTTGGACCATCTGGTCCAACAAGGCAGCTGATCTTGCGACAGCGCATATGGCGCTCGGAGCGCTCTTACTAGGGGGGGCTCTCCTCCTAACTTTCCGGCTTTTTGTAGCGAATAAAATGGAAGAACAAATGATTTGCAGGGATGAAAACGAAGGAAGGGATGAAGCATATGAGGAACAAGGCAACGAGCCTCTCTCACTTCCAAACGTGAGCTAATTTTGTGAAACAGCATTCTGTAAAAACAGCGAATTCAGTGAACGACTTCATGGAGCTCATCAAGGCTCGCTTGTCGTTGCTTGTACTGATCACGACACTCGTAGGATTTTTGTTGGGATGGAATGGGCCGCTCGATTATTTTTTGTTGGGAGCAACCTTGCTTGGAACGGCGCTTTCTGCCTGTGGTGCCTCAGCATTGAACCAATGGTGGGAAAGGGCCCTGGATGCTTTGATGAAGCGGACGGAAGATCGGCCCCTTCCTGCAAAAAGGTTGCATCCTCGAGATGCACTTCTTTTTGGATTGCTCTGCTGTTTTGTTGGAACGGCGCTTTTATTTTTTTTCGTGAACTTACTGGCTGCACTTTTGGCAGCAGCCACCATCGTCATTTATGTCTTGGTCTACACACCCATGAAACGACGAACGACCCTGAATACCTTGCTGGGAGCTGTTCCTGGCGCCTTGCCTCCTCTGATTGGCTGGGCAGGGGCAACGAATGATATTGGAGTGGGGGGAGCTGTTCTTTTTTTGATCCTCTGGTTTTGGCAGATGCCTCATTTTTTAGCGATTGCTTGGCTCTATCGAGAGGACTATGCCGCAGCAGGTTTTCGGATGCTCAGCGTGGATGATCCGGAAGGCTTCATGACCTCGCGCCAAGCCTTGCTCTATGCTCTAGGCCTGCTTGCGGTCTCACTTCTTCCTACGCTGCTTGGAATGGCCTCGCCATTTTATTTTGTAGCAGCATTGATATTAGGAATTCTTTTTGCGCTAGCAGCTTTCTTATTCGTGAAAGATCGTACTCGAAAAAATGCTCGCAAACTTTTCTTCGCGTCGATTATTTATTTGCCGCTCATCTTGGGAGCGCTGGTAATTTTCAAAAGCTCAACGCTTCAACCTTTTAATCTTTTACCCATCCCATGATGTCCAAAAAAACTCGTCTTGCGATTGGTCTCGCGATTTTTGTTTTCGCCATCTCCCTTTGTGCTCTAGTCATTTGGCTGATGCTCTTGCGTGGACCTGCGTTGGCGTAGTCATTAACCAAGAAGTCGGGCGAGTGATTCTTTAAGGCGCAATTTTCCTTTTTGAATGTTGGCGGCTCTACATTCTGCTTGTTCAGCCCATTCTGGCCAATGTTCAATGCTGGTGATGACTTCTTCTAGAATTTTATCTAATGATGGTATTCCAAAATTTTCAGCAAAAATTTTCAGATCTTTTTGTTGAGGCTTTCTTGCTCCATTGACCGACATAGCATGAATATTCATTTTATTCATCCCCGCGCTCAGCGTCAGATCAAAGGCCGGAGCTAATTTCCATTCGCCTGAAGTCTTCATGAGAAAACTATGATTCTTGGCATGATCATCATAATTTCCAACAGCGACATTAAAAACGAGACGGCGTAAGACCTGCTCTAGTTGAGAAAAATCTCCAGTGAGCTTCAGGGTCACAGAAGCTAAATCTTCGTAACTAATTTCACAGGTGCGAAAATCTTTTTGGAGAAGAGCTGCTAGCGAATGAATGTGGATTTTTTCTGAGTTGTTTCGATCAAAACGATGTGTGCCAAAAAGACCGCGCTTTATTTTTTCTTTGGGGCTATCAATTTCAAACAGTCGTGAAAGTGGCACCTCAATCTTTGCTGCTTGAGCCATGAGTGAACAAGCGTACTCCATGCGGCCTTCTTGTTTGGAGTCTTTATGCTCTGTTGGAACATTGGATAATTTGATGATCCAACCTTCCCAGCCTGAAGAAATCTGAGGGCCAATACGAAGAGTATCTCCTTGGAGAGAGGTTAGTACTTTTGGTTTTGCTCCGCCTGCTGAACAGCCGGCTTCAAATAAAGTGAGAATTTCTTCAGCTTTTCCCTCAATCGGTTTCCCTTCAAGGATGAAGCTGGCTTCGCGGTCCATGCTTGCTAGGGAAACAGCTTGGAGGATTTTTTGCTGCTCTAAATCTGCATCAGGAAAATAGCTGAGAGCGCCCATTCCTCGATTCCCTAGATAGAGCGTGTCCGCTAAGCGCCAAGGGATCTTTTTAAGCGGATCAGAAGTCTAAAAAAATTGGGCACAACAAGCGTAAAATGCTGTTATGCCCAAAATTGATAGGTTATAGTGAGGTGTGAAGATCGAAACAACCGTAC
>JAPLTJ010000032.1 GCA_026398175.1 Verrucomicrobiia bacterium
GAATACACTGCGGGTCTGCGCGCTTCGTTCCTGACACTGCATCGGCCACAACTTCATTTAAAACGCTCTAATGCACAAATTTGGCATCGGGTGTCTCTGGTTACATGATGATAGACTCTGGCCATGATAATCTCCTCGGTTGTACACCTCTGAGATTACCAGCATCATGTAGCCTTTCTATTTTTTTTCACGTATTGCACTTCGCGGTTGAAAGGGCCTCATATCACTTTTACGAAAACAAAATAAAGATCGAATCCTCGCGGAGGCGAGGACCCAGAAGACCACCAATCCAGCGTGCGCTGGAATGACGGTTAATGTGTAGCGACTGTTAACTCTGAAAATTCAACATTATATTTTTCCGTGCTAAAACAGAGAAGCGCTTCATTGATGACGCGCCCTAATTTCTTTTTCTTATCACTTTTAAAATGGCTTCAATGTTTTTGACCTCCCTAAAAAATCACTCTCATAAAATGCCTTACCACTCCCCACAGATAAAGTAGGATGACAATGACGGCTATAATTTTAATTACCTTCCATAAAAAAAAGAGTGCGTCGTTCAAGGAATAGGTCAGTTGCTGCTGCTGCTCCCTGATAAAATAAGGTTTCCGCGGTTTTGATTGAAGCGGGCTTAATTTTTTAATGAAGGATGAAGATCGCAATGAGGCAACGGGAGGAAGCAAAGCATTAATCTCCTTGAAATCGAGGCCCAGAAGCCGCGCATAAGCGACGGCTACGAGCCTCAAATAACCAGGGTCTAACAACGAAGGTGAAATCATGTCGTGGCATCTCCCCTCTTCAAGCAGCACAATCACATAATCAGGAAGACGTAATTTTTTGGCAACTTGAGCAACAGAAAGATCTTTTTTTTCACGAGCCTGTTTGAATTCTTTTCCTAGAGAACCAATGGGTTTTGATGACGCAAAAAACTTTTTCCACCAAGCAATTTTTTTTTTAAAACCTGTCTTCAACGTCGCTGATACTGATGAAAAACAAGGCGTCGATGGCGCAAGCACCGGAACAACGCAGTTATTCGCAGCATCAGTAGACTTTGAGGATAGATTTTTACAAGCTTTCAAGGTCGATAAGAATCTCACGATCACGCGCTCCATCTTTAGGTCCAAGAATGCCGCGTTGTTCGAGAATATCGACAACACGGGCAGCCCGAGTATAGCCGAGGCGCAAGCGCCGCTGCAACATTGACGTGGAGGCTCGTTTTTCCTGACGAATAATTTCGAGGCATTTTGTAACGAGCTCTTCTTCACCATCCGTAATCTCTTCTTCGGGGAAAGTGGTGCTCGATAATTTTTCAGCAATGCTCGGTTCAAAAACAGGTTTGCTTTGGGTTGCTAAAAATTCGACAACTTTCCCAATCTCCTCATCCGTCACGAGGACACCTTGAGCGCGCGTCACCTTTGCACTTCCTGGAGGAAGGTAAAGCATATCACCTTGTCCCAAGAGCTTATCCGCACCATTTGCATCAAGGATCACTCGGCTATCAAGCTTGGAAGCGACCTGGAAGGCAATGCGTGTCGGAATATTAGCTTTGATAATTCCAGTGACCACATCAGCACGAGGTGTCTGTGTCGCAACGATCATGTGAATGCCAGCAGCACGAGCCATTTGAGTAATGCGAGCAATCGCTGACTCCACATCTGCAGGTGCTGTTTGCATCAAATCAGCCAACTCATCAACAATCACGACAATAAAGGGCATGTGTCTAGGAATAATAATTTCAGGCGCTTCTGTCCGACGATGAGGAATCATTCGCACTACTGGCTCTTCTTCCTCGTTTTCCAATGAGTCATTGTCAGCCTCTTCTTTTGCGGCCAAAGCATCTGCTAACTCCTGGACTTCTTCTAATGTCGGTTCTTCTTTTGGAACTGCTGTGGCTTCAGGGCGTTCATTAAAGCCGGTAATATTACGCACGCCCGTCTTTGCAAAAATCTTGTACCTCAATTCCATTTCCTCAATCACCCATCGCAGAGCGAGCAAGACTTTTTTGGGATCAGTGACGACAGGGGTCACCAAGTGTGGAAGTTTATTGTAAATCTGCATTTCGACCACCTTGGGATCGATCATGATGAAGCGTAAATTTTCAGGAGTATGTTTAAAAATCAGACTCGTAATGATGGAGTTAATGCAAACACTCTTTCCGCTGCCCGTCGCTCCAGCCACCAACAAATGGGGCATCTGAGCCAAATCAGCAATGATGGGATTGCCATAAACATCTTTTCCCAATGCGAGTGGTAGTTTTGCTTTAGAAGAATGCCATGCATCGCTATCGAACAATTCACGAATGGCAACTTTGACTTTATCGCTGTTAGCAATTTCAATCCCAACGGTATCTTTGCCGGGAATTGGAGCCAAGATGTTGATCCGTTCTGCCCGCGTAGCCCGCGCCAGATCGCGCTCCAAATTGGAAATGCGATCAACCCGAACGCCGCTTGCTGGATAGACCTCATAGCGTGTGATAGTAGGACCTTTTGTGATATCACCGGGACTGGCTTCAATGCCAAATTGAGCCAACGTTTCGAGGATGATTTTCTGCACGGCTTGAAGCACGGCAGGATCAGCTGGCTTGCGATCGTCGCTCTCATGCTTCTCCAAAAGATCCAAGCCAGGCAAGGTATAGTTTTCCAAAGAAAGAGTTGCCAATGCTGTTTCCCCACTCGAGCCAGCAACTTTAGGTGAAGAGACTTTCATCACCTCAGCAAGAGTTGGTTTGCGAGGGGGTGCAGGAACACTGGCATCAATGATTTTAGGAAGAGGAAATTCTCCTAACTCAGCAGGCCCTATCATTTCAGCTTCTTCCTCGAAGGGGATCGGCTCCATCTCTTTATTTTTAGAGCGCCGCCGGGTTGGCTTTGGCTCAGATATCGCCAACTCTTCTTCCACTTCGAGAGCAGAGCGCTGAAAAAATTTTCTTTTTATCCAAAGGAAGAGCCAGAGAAGAGCTTTTCCGAGAGAGATTAAAATGCGGCGACTCGTATGAATAGGATGAAAGCCCGTTGCCAAGATGAGGCTGGTGAGCATCAGCATGAGAAAAAGAAAAATTGATCCTACTGTCCCCATGGAGTTTTTTCCCAAAGCAACTCCAAGAGCATGACCAAACCAGCCTCCTGCGCTAGGAAGAGCCAAGGTTTTTTTCCAAACTGTGGAAACCAATTGCAACTGATCCATCAGATCGAGAAAAAAAGACCAACTCAAAACAAAAACAAAAGACCACCCAAAACGAATTCCAAAATGCCCCTCCTCTCCTAAAAATTTAGCAATTCCGAGCCCGAGCAAAGAAGCTGCCGCAAAAAAAGAGGCACCTCCAAGAAGAAAAAAGAGAAGTCCCGCAATGATAGCCCCAACACGCCCTACAAAATTGAGAGGGATTGGAGAAGCGGAAGAATATTTTGCGTAAAACAACCATGGAGGAACATCGCGCGGCTCAAAAGAGAGCAACGCAAGCAAGAGAAGAACCCCTCCTCCAACGAGAAGAACTCCGATCACTTCATTCCAACTATGACGACGACGAGATTGAGACATTCGGGTTATGATGCAGCAAGAAATGCTTTTTTGCAATCACGCACGAAGAGAAAGCAAGGAAGAAGAGAATTCACAGGGATGGAAGCGATGGAAGGGATATAAGAACAATTTTGGGGTCAGTGTTCAAATTTCAAATTTTTAATTTTTTGAAAGTTAGAGTCACATTTAAAATTTGAAATTTGAACACTGCCCCCAAAAGCTATTTCCAGTCTATAGCCTACAGCCTACTTCACTTCTTCTCTTTCTTAGACCTTCTTCCAAAGATCAACGATGAAGGATTCCTATCGATAAAATTAGCCAAGCGCTCGATCGCTGCGGCAGCCGTGGTGACCTGCGTCGTCATTTTTTTGAAATCGACCTCTTTCAAATGATCGGCAACTTCGAGCAAGTTTTCTTTAAGCTGTGAAATCCCTGACCGCATCGTTGGAATAACAGGATATGGCGAGTGCCCATCAGAAATTTCTGGCTTGTTTTTTTTAGGATCAAAAAAATCGAGTTGCACAAACTGCACTCCAGTAATACCGATCAAATCGACCTTAGCCCTCAATCCTTGATCCACTAATGGCTGCAGCATGAAGTCATCTTTCACTTGAATGGAATGTCCGGAGCGATCCACGATGGCATTTTTTTCTATTTCCCCTACCACCATAACTTCTGACTTATTTGCTTTCCAATCATACTGAACTTTAATCGATACAACACTACCTACCGGAACCCCTCGTAACTTCACGCGACTCCCGACATCGAGTCCTTGAACCGATTCATCAAAGTAACAAACAAAACGGAGTGGCTTATTGAAAAAATAAAGCGACTTAAAAGAAAGAAGTCCTACCACTAAGAGAATCAGGGTGCCGATCACAAAACTACCAATGCTGACTGGGTTTAATTTTGATTTCATAAAGATCTTAGTTGTCCTGGAAGTAAAAAATTTCTGATTTGTTCGTTGTGACTTTCAGCTGCTAATTTTTTTGGTTCGCCATCAGCAATGATGCCCTGCACTTCTCCATCAAGCAAGATCACCCGATGAGCAAGACTAAAAATACTAGAAAGCTCATGGGAAACGATGACCATCGTTGTTCCAAAGATTTTACTCACCTCTAAAATTAGATCATCCATTCCTCGCGCTGTAACAGGATCTAGGCCGCTGGTCGGTTCATCAAAAAAAACAATTTTAGGATCGAGGGCCAGTGCTCGTGCTAGGGCTGCTCTTTTTTTCATCCCTCCGCTCAACTCTCGCGGATAAAGCTCTTGCACTCCTGGCAGTCCCACTTGTTCTAATTTCAAAGCAACAATTTCTGCAATCTCTTCTTTGCTGTGAGTTGTGTATTGCTCGAGCGGCAAAGCAATATTTTCAGCAATCGTCATCGAACTCCAAAGCGCATTACTTTGGTAAAGGACGCCAAACGATTTCAAAATATCGCGCTGCTCTTCCTGCGAAGCCTTCAAAAAACTTTTTCCAAAATAACGAATCTCTCCACTTTTTGGAGCGAGTAACCCAATCATGCAACGCAAGAGTGTGCTCTTGCCACAGCCACTCCCACCAATAATGAAGAGGATCTCTCTCTCCTTCACCGAAAAAGAGACATCTTTTAAAATGGTCTTATCTCCATAAGCACAGGTTAGATTTTCGACTTCGATGGCTGGACCTTGCGTTGCAGAGTCAGACTGAAGTTTGCTGTTGTCAGAAAGTTTCATGAGACAGTCTTTAATCAAAGGCTATGTTGTAAATAGAACAATAAAGAGTCTGATGCAAATGCGCTGCTGAGGATGCAGGAGAAGGAACGAGAATACAGCCGGCAGGGAGGCCGCTGAATGGACTGCCGAAGGCAGCCCCGCAGGGGCGAGCCGAGCGGGAGCGAGCGAGTTCCACCACAGACCCGAAGTGTATATGAACATACTCGAGGACGCGAGCACCGGAGTGACGCAGTCCTGCGACTCAGCAGTAGCATTTGGGCAGACTCTTTCATATGCCGAGAGCATTATATACGCTTCGCGAATGAAAATTAAGATTTGACTTTTTTTTGGAAAGAACTTAATAGCAAAGACCGTCTTAGATATGAACGGATTGACACTCACACCTGAAGAGAGCAAAGCGCTGAAACAAGCACATCGCTTGTGCAA
>JAPLTJ010000006.1 GCA_026398175.1 Verrucomicrobiia bacterium
GAGATCGTTTGTCTCTGGTTACATGATGATAGCCTCTGGCCATGATAATCTCCTTGGTTTTGACACCTTAAAGATTACCATCATCATGTAGCCTTTCTATTTTTTTTCACGTGTTGCACTTCGCGGTTGAAAGGGCCTCTTCTTTTCTTTTTTCAAGATCGCCGCCTCATCTCTAAAAATCAACGCTGCTGAATTCAAACAATAACGAAGCCCTGTGGGTGGAGGTCCATCATTGAAGACATGGCCGAGATGCCCGCCGCAACGAGCGCAGAGAATCTCATCACGGACCATGCCGTGAGAAGTGTCATGATGAGTGATGATATTTTCTTTGGCAAAGGGTTGGAAAAAACTGGGCCAACCGGTCCCTGAGTGAAATTTGGACGAAGAGGAAAAAAGTGGCAGGTCACAGCCTGCACAAAAATAAATTCCATCTTGGTGATTGTCCAAAAGATTGCCGCAAAAAGGAGCCTCTGTTCCTTTAGCTCGAAGAATGCGATAGGACGTAGGACCTAATTGTTGCTCCCACTCGGCATCTGTCTGAACAACGCGTGGGACTGAGACCAATGGCCCTGGAAGACCGTTGGCCCCTACGAGGCGAATAGAAATATTGTTATTAGAAGAAGTCATGGCACTCATAGAAAAACAAAATAAAAAAATAAGCCAGAATGTTGCGCTTTTAAAAATAGCACTCATGAGTTTTTATTTGTGTTATTTTGTGGTTAGAGCGTGTCATCAATTAAGTGATTCGCTATTCTAAGATAGAAAAATATCATGATGGATTTTTAGAATCAACAGCCGTTATGCCCCGGGTGTCATTCCCGCGGACGCGGGAACCCAGGAGAAGGTCAATTTAAATTGAAGTCGTAGCGTAAAAAAAATTAAAATGATTGATAGAAAGCAACGATATTTTTACGAAAACAAAAATAAAGATCCACTGCCTACTGGGTTCCCGCGTCCGCGGGAATGACAGTTGGTGTGTAAGTGCTGCTGAAGTAAAGAATATTTTATTTTATGAATTGCCTGCTAACGTCTCTTCCTCCAGTCTCCAGCCTCCAGCCTCCAGCCTTTCTTACAGCCTGGGTCCTTCTGGCCGTAGGAGCTTATTTTGTTGGCTCCTTCCCTGCTGGCTATTTGATGGGACGTTGCCGCGGTATTGATATTCGTCAGCATGGAAGTGGAAATGTGGGAGCAACTAATGTGGTGAGGGTGCTTGGAAAAAAATGGGGAGGAATTGTTTTTGCGATCGATTTTTTAAAAGGATGGTTGCCTGTCATTTTAGCAACACGATGGAGTGAGGCTGTTCATATCAATCCTCACTCCGCTCCAGGAGCCGTTGCGGCGTTGATGGCGTTATTAGGTCATAGCTTTCCCTTTTGGCTTGGGTTTCGCGGAGGGAAGGGGATCTCAACGTCAGCAGGAATTATTGTTGGCCTTTTTCCAGGAGCATTCCCTTTTTGTATAGGAAGTTGGTTGATCGTTTTTTTCGCGACTGGCTATGTCTCGCTAGGTTCTCTTGTTGGGGCTTCGATGTTGCCGCTGACGGTTGCCGTCTTTTATTTTATGGGTCCTCGTTATGATTGGCCTTCTTGGATGCGTGCAGACTGGCTCTCTCTGCTCGTTGCCTTCTTGATGGCGACTGTTGTGATTTGGAGGCATCGGAGTAACATCGATCGGCTACTTGCTGGAACAGAGGCTCGAAGTAAAAGCAAAAAATAATAATTTTTATGATTCAGCCAAAAAAAATTGGGGTGTTGGGAACAGGAAGTTGGGGAAGTGCCTTAGCATTGACGATGGCACAGCAAGGCCATCCCATCAAGCTTTGGGGACACAATCCTCATCATGTTGAAGAGATCAAAAGTTCGCGACTCAACCCTGCTTATCTTCCCGGCATCATCTTTCCCAGCAATATTCATCTTACGAGCGACCTCGCCGAGTGCGCTGAGGCTGAGGTGATCTTTTTTGTGGTGCCTTCGAAATTTTTAAGAAGTGTTGCCGCTGCGCTGTCACAAACTTCTCCTCATTTTGCAGGAACAATTATTTCTTGTACCAAAGGCATCGAGCATCAAAGCGGAAAGTTGATGCATGAAGTTTTAGCAGAGATCTTGCCTCGTGCTTCTATGGCGGTCCTCTCTGGCCCAAATTTAGCGGGGGATATCGCTCGCGGTCTTCCTGCCGCTGGAGTCTTGGGGTGTGAAGATCCTGCGTTGACAACAAGCTTGCTTTCCATTTTTCAAGAAACTTCCTATCGCGCTTATAGCAGTTCGGACATCCGTGGCATTCAACTCGGAGGTGCCTTAAAAAATATTTTTGCCATTGCTGCTGCTGTCTCTGATGGTTTGGGAATGGGAGAAAATGCTAAGGCTGGAATCGTGACCAGATCTCTTGCAGAAATGACTCGTCTAGGAACAGCCATGGGAGGAGATCGCCAGACATTCAGTGGATTGAGTGGTGTGGGAGATCTAATGGTGACCTGTTTTAGTTCCCGTAGTCGCAATTATCAAGCAGGGTTGCAATTGTGCCACGGAAAATCAGCAAGTGAAATTCAACATTCCATGGGGATGGTTGCAGAAGGACTTCCTACCGCTCAAAGCGCTCAGGCTTGTGCTCAAAAGCTCGATGTCGAAGTGCCGATTATTGACGCCGTTGTCGATCTTCTTCATCAAAAGAAAACGCCTCAGGAGGCGATGTATGATCTGCTACAACGGAAATTGCGTTCGGAGGAAGAGCTGTAAAAAAGAATTAGCCACAAAGAACACAAAGAAATCAAAGAAGAATTGCAACTCGCTCGCTCCCGCGAGGCTCGCCCTACGGGCTACCTTCGGCAGTCGATCCGGCGGCGGCCACACCGCACGTATGTTTATAAAAAATTCTAAGGATTAAAAATAATTTCTTTTCTTTGGTTTCTTTGTGTTCTTTGTGGCCATTTTTTCTTCTACCGTTGAACGGTAACTGGCGTCCCCATTGGAGTGATTTCAAAAAACTTCTTGGCCATGCGATCGGGAAGCCTGATGCAACCATGAGAATCGGGAACGCCTGGAAGAAAACCGGTGTGCATGCCGACGCCTGGATAAATCATCATGAAGTAAGGCATGGGAGAGCCGACAAAATGGGCTCCTTTTGGCATTTTAATTTCTTTGGTGACGATATTTTTAACGACCACTTCTCCCTGGCTGTTGACATAGTCACCACATTCCGAAGAAACATGATGCAAATCTTTTTTGCTGATTTTATAATGCCCTGTTTTTGTCTCTCGTTCTTCGCATCCCGTAGAAACTGCAGAGACTCCGACTAGTTTATTTCCTTTGTAATAGTAAAGTCGCTGTTCACTCAAATCGATCACGATGGAAGGTGAGCCAGAAATATTGTCACCATCCCAGTAAGAAATTTGATCCGCTAATGACAAGCGCGATTGGCGCGTCAAGGATCCATCGGTGCCAAGATATTTCAAGGAGTGATCGTCAAGGCGATGGTCATACGAAGCGCAGCTTGAAAAAAAGAGAGCGCCGGCAAGGAGTAAAAAATAAGTTAAGCAGGAGAGGTGTCGCATTTTTGGAAAATACAATGATGTTGAAAACACGTGAGGATGAGGTCAAGAATTTTCTGCTCAACGCTTCAACATTTCAACGCCGCGTAGCGGCCATGCTAGATTTCATTATGCCCAATAAAAACCTTGATCGGAAATTGATTTGTCAGCTTGACGGGATCAGCGCGATAGCTTTGAAGTTCTCCTTTGTAATAAACAGCGACGACATAACCGACATAAAAAAGATCTGGTGTGACTGTTTCAGGTTGGTAAGTGACTTCCAAAATTTCAGGCTCTGCATCTTTCCATTCAACCGGAGAACGCACCCAGCGTGAGGTGACCGGAGCTTTGCTGGCAATGATCTCCTCTCCCTGTTGGTCATAAAAATAGACTTGGACTTTAATATCGGAAATGGAAATCGGTTCCTGTGTTTGTGATTTGATGGCAATTTTAAGCATCTGTTCTCCTAGATTTCCGTGAGTATGTCGGATATCGATGATGCTCAAACTGGCTCCCGGTTGTGGATTATTGCCTTCAACCAATGAGGTCTCAGCTTTAGGAAGCACGTCACTACGAGTGGAACCACTTTCTGATCGCAGCAAAAGGGGGGGCTCTTTTTTTTGACGAAAGTCAACGATTGGCAGCAATTTTTCTGAAGCGCTTGGAGCTTTGTGAGGAAGTAGTCCAACCACGGTCGTCATAACACGTGGAGCCAACACGATGAGAGCCGCACCCAGCTGGATTGTGGCTATGCCAATCAAGACTTTTAGCGTGATGCTAAAGAAAGGATTTCTAGCAGGCTTCGTAGGTAGAGGCGTTGTCTTGGAGTTTTTAGGACGCATAATTACTGTTCAAGATAGAAAAGAAAATTTAAAAAAAGAAAACTAAAGTTTTTTGAGAAATTTTGCGCCAGGTTAAAAGGACATCATTTGTAAAAAAGAAAGGCACATGATACGGTGCTTCCCTTCAACTCTTCAACACCTCAACAGCTTGCGAAGCAGCGTTCAATAACTCCCAGCGGTACGTTGGGAGTTATGCATTCTCTCCCACCATTCTTTGTAAATGATCGGAGAAATTTCGGAAGGTTTAATTTCACTCCTGCCTCCCCAAAAAACGTTTGTGTAGAGCAGGGGAATGCCAGCTTCTTGTAGGTGTTTGTCTATAGCTGCTTTATGTTCGAAGAGGCGCGTACGATCAGTTCCGTGAGCCACTCCCATCATGTTGACATTGTAAAACTCGGGACCTCCTTCTCGCCAATAGCAATGAGTCATAATATCGTGGCGTCCAATTTCTGCGCCGGCCTCGGCTTCACGACCTGGTGGAACCGCCCAATGGAAGAGACCGTTAAAGCGAGTCACTCGGACACCTGTTGCAGAGGGTTTGACATGTTCTAAAAATGTCGAGAAGCGGCCCAAAAGTTTTCTTTCCTCCAAGGAGCGTGCAATCGCCAGAAATTCTTCTTCTGAGGCGCCGGCTTTTTGAGCTCGTTGACGCCAAGGAAAAGAGATGATTTCTTCTGGAAGAAATTCCCGTTTCAATTCCAAAAGAATTTCCCATTCACGATTGGTCAGCTTGACCACAGAAGGCATCATCATCGTTGCGGGCTCATCGGCACGATCGCCGGGTTGAGATGTTTTACGACGAACATGTCCAACACCAAGCGCAAAAATTCCTTTAGCTGGCATGAGGCGAAAATCTTCAGCACCGGTTTTTTGTTGAAGGAGTTCGCAATGCTCCTGAAGCGAAAATCCAATAGGAACTTTAATCGTGGTCCAAAGTTTAAAAGCTCCACCAGGAATATTGGCGTCGGTAGAACGAGTAACTACATGCCCGGAGAAAGGATCTTCGCGAAACATAAAATCAAAAGCCGTATCCAACTTTCCTTCAGGAATACGCCAAGCAACAAGTGATCCTGGCGCCAAATTATTAGCAATTAATGTCTGGCGAACTCGGCGAATCGTGCCCGCTTCTAGCATGGCTCTAATTCTTGATAAGACAACATCGAGTGGTTGTCCTGATTTTTCTGCGATCAAGGAAAAAGGATCTGCATGAAATCCAGCAATCTTATCTTCGGAGATTGCGAGGATAGCGGCGTTGATGGGATCGTTGTATTCTGTAGGGATACTCATAAAGAAGTTTCTTGAGGTGTGTTTGCTTCGTCGATTAATTGCCAAAATGCTCCAGCATCAGCAATCTGTTCATCTTCGGTCATCGGAAGCTCGGAACGATAAAGAAAATCGCGAATGGTATTTTTATGAAGAACGCGATGAACGATCACTCCCTTCGGGTGTGCTTCAAAGTAGATGCGATAGTCGACGCAACGGTAACGAAAAAGTTTTCTCCCATCACGGTGAATCGCGCCAAATTTTTCATTGCCGAGACTTTCGAGGTCTTGAGGTAAAATTTGAAACTCGCATAGAAGATCGAGTTGCAGTTCTTTGGGGAGCACGCTCATTTCAGCGGCACTGATAGGATTAAAAATAACTTGAAACACAGAAAGAGAATACTAAGTGTAATAATAAATCACAAGAATTCTAAACCTATTTCCACATCAAATGACAGATGATGAGTGAGGCAACGATGCCTGCTGTGTCCGCAATGAGGCCAGCAGCCAAGGCGTGGCGTCCTCGTTTGATCGCGACAGAACCAAAGTAGACAGCGAGGACATAGAGTGTTGTTTCGGTTCCTCCAAGAATGGTGCCAGCCAATTGGCTCACAAAACTATTTGGTCCCGCGCTCTTCACGATTTCCGCAAAGCAGCCAACCGCGGCGCCGCCACTCAATGGTCTTACAAGAATAAGCGGCAATAGTTGAGAGGGGAGTCCAATCCGATCCAGAAGGGGAGCGAGGAGATGACTTAAAAAATCGATACATCCTGCAGCGCGAAAAATTCCAATCGCAACTAAGATCGCCACAAGATAAGGGAAAATGCGAAGGATGACTTGAAATCCCTCTTTGGCACCTTCGACAAATTCTTCGTAGACAGGAACGCCTCGCAGATGCGCATAGAGTGGGAAAAAACCGAGGAGAAAAGGAATGGCCAAAAGCGAGATCGTCTCAAGAACCGCTAAAAACGGGGAGATGGAGCCTGCGCGGCGCGCTGCTAATTGCCATGCAGTACCAACAAAAAGCATTACAAAAAGAAAGAGGGTTCCTTTTCCAAAAGGCGAGAGAGACTTTGGAGGAACACTGATTTCAAAAATGGGAGCGTTCGTAGATGTGGATGTTCCCATGGTCGCATCGGAAGAAGCAGGCAAGGGTGGCAATGAAAAACCGGGCATGCGCTGCAGAACTTTTGCTGCGGTGATGCCGAAGATGCAGGAGCAAGTGGAAGCGATGAGTGCTGTGCCGATGATCGAAGTAGGATGAATTGCGCCAGCGGCCGCCAAGATTCCGATGGCCGTGGCAGGAATCAGCTGAATGGAACTCGTGTTGATCGCTAAAAAAGTGCACATCGCATTAGTCGCTACGCCGGGGCGGCGATTGAGTGTTTGCAAATCTTGCATCGCACGAAGACCAAGAGGTGTGGCTGCATTTCCAAGTCCCAGCATGTTGGCAGCGATATTCATCACAATCGATCCCATCGCAGGATGGTTGGGCGGGACATCGGGAAAAAGTCTCACAAGGAGCGGGCGCAATAATGCAGCGAGTTTTTGGAGGGCTCCCGATTTTTCAGCAAGTCGCATAATTCCAAGCCAGAGCGCCATGACTCCAGCCAAAGGGAGAGAGATGGTCATGATGGCCGTCTTGCAAGCTTCAAACGTCGCTGCTGTGACTGCTTCAAGATGACCTGTGAAAAGTCCTGTAATGATGCCGATGAGGAGGAGTCCGAGCCAGATTGGGTTGATCATGCGAGCAGGTTACATCCCCGCCTTCGCGGGGACAAGGCTACAGGTTGCAGGTTACAGGAAAAAAGTGACGGTAAAAATTTCATTTAGCTTTTCCATTTCATCAGAGTGAGCTGATTAAGAAAAAATAAAATGAGCGAAGAATAAAAAAAGATTTTCCTGAAACCTGTAACCTGTAATCTGTCACCTGATCATGCAAGTTATCCTCACTAAAAAATTCCGATTCGAAGCCGCTCAGACGGTGCCTCACATCACGCGTTGCAAAAAGATGCATGGGCATAGTTTCAAAATCGAGATTTCCTTAAAAGGTGAGAAAGATCCAACGACAGGATACTTCTGCGATCACGCTCTCATCAGCAAAGCCATGGCTCCTTTGATGGAGCTTGTCGACCATTCTTACTTAAATGACATTGAGGGGCTTGAAAATCCAACCATTGAAAATATGTGCGGTTGGTTTTGGAAAAAACTGGCGCCACAGCTCCCGGGCCTCTACGAAATCGTCATCCATGAGACGCCGAAGGCTAGGTGCACTTATCGTGGGGAGTGAATTTAAAAAATAGAAGTTGCAAAAACAACGACAATGATGTCAAATTGACATCATGCGAATTATTAAGGAAGCGATGTTGCGTGATGCAGCTCTTCGATATCCAACGGCACGAGGATGGCTTGAAACTTGGAGATTGGGAGTCAGATCAGCTCATTGGGAATCTTTTGTAGATCTCAAAAAAGTTTATTCAACAGCAGCTATCGTTAGAGTACAGAGTGGACGAAATGTTGTCGTTTTCAATGTTTGTGGAAATTCATTTCGTCTCATTGTTGCAATACATTTCAATCGTCAAGTAGTCTATACGCTTTGTTTTTTAACACATGCAGAGTATTCAAAAAATCGATGGATCTTACTCCTATGAAAACAATAAATATAAAAAAGAAAAATTTAACTTTTGCGCAACTTCCTGATTCTTATCGTGAACTTTGCATGTTGCATTTGCCTCGGCCAATTCATGACAGCTATGACTACAAAGAAACAGTTGCAATAGCTGATGTATTTGCAGGCTTTGAAGAAAGTATGAATGAAGATCAACGGGACTACTTTGATCTTCTTGTTAGTGTCATAGCTGATTATGAAACGGTAGAGTCTCCCAAGGTTTCAGCTAAAGAACGTTTGCGTCATCTTCTTACAGAAAGTGGAATTAGCGCCAGCAAGTTGGCTGGTATCTTAGGTCTAGAAAGGAGTGTTGGAGTGCGTGTCGTTAATGGAGATCGTAATCTTACTTTGGAACATGTGCGAAAATTAAGTCGTCACTTTAAATTAGAACCTGGTTTTTTCATTTAGCTTATATGACCTCAAACGCCACTCACCGACAAGAATCCGACAGCATGGGAACAATTCCTGTTCCTCATCATCGTTATTATGGCGCCCAAACAGCACGGTCGCTCATTCACTTCAACATTGGAGATGATGTCAAACCTGCAGCATTGATCAAAGCCTTAGGGCAGCTCAAAAAAGCGTGTGCCTTAGCGAATCATGATCTGAAAATTTTGAGCCAAGAAAAAAAAGAGCTCATCGTGCAGGCTGCTGATGAAGTCATTGACGGAAAGTTAAATGATCACTTTCCGCTACGCATCTGGCAAACAGGAAGTGGAACGCAGAGCAACATGAATGCTAATGAGGTGATTTCCAATCGTGCCATTGAATTAGCGGGTGGCGTACCCGGCTCCAAGACGCCGATTCATCCCAACGATGATGTTAACAAATCACAATCTTCCAATGATACATTTCCAACGGCGATGAATGTGGCAGCAGTCACTATGCTCAAGGAGCGGCTTTTGCCCAGTGTGCAAGAATTGCGACATGCGTTGCACGAGAAAGCCAAGGCATTTTCTCATATTGTCAAAATTGGGCGCACTCACTTGCAAGATGCGACACCAATCACATTGGGGCAGGAATTTTCCGGGTACGTTGCTATGTTGGATCAAGATTTGAAACGCATCGAAGTCGCACTTGATGGGTTGTTGCCTCTTGCAATTGGGGGCACTGCTGTTGGGACTGGTCTCAATGCACCTTCTGAATTTGGAGCAAAAGTTGCTACTTGCTTGGCTAGCATGACGGGCTTTGCTTTTGTCTCCGCAGAAAATAAATTTGCTGCATTAGCCAGCCATGGAGAATTTGTGATGGCGAGTGGCGCGTTAAAATCGCTCGCTGCCTCACTCATGAAAATTGCGAATGACCTTCGTTGGTTAGCCTCGGGACCTCGTTGTGGCCTTGGAGAGTTGATCTTGCCTGAAAATGAACCAGGCTCATCGATTATGCCTGGCAAGGTGAACCCAACGCAGTGCGAGTCGGTCACCATGGTTGCGGTTCAAGTGATGGGAAATGATACAGCCATCGGCATTGCGGCATCGCAGGGAAATTTTGAACTCAATGTTTTTAAGCCGCTCATTATTCATAATTTTCTCCACTCTGTGCGACTGCTCAGTGATGTTTGTCATTCTTTTACGGAGCACTGTGTGGAAGGGATCGAAGTGAATCATCAACAAATTGAAAAATATGTAAAAGAATCACTGATGTTAGTCACCGCACTTAACACGCACATCGGTTATGACAAAGCCGCTCAGATTGCAAAAAAAGCGCATCAAGAAGGAATGACGCTCCGCGAAGCCGCTCTGAAGCTTGGTTTCGTGACAGGAGAGCAGTTTGATGAATGGGTCGTGGCAAAAAATATGACGGGGTAGTTCATTTTAAAATGAGTTGCCGTTTTGGCCCGCAATAATGATCCCCCTTATTTTAATTTTCCTTGTGCTCTTGATGGTGCCTCTTCGTCTGAGTGCCATGGAATCTTTTTTTGAGGAAAAGAAAAATGAAAGGAACAATTCTACTAGCGCTGCGGCACCGAGAGGGCACGAGCGTGAGGCTAGCGAAAGAGATGAAGATAACGAAGAAATTTTTACTTCCTCTGCTGTTGATCCATCTGCTAGTAGTGGAGGCATGAATGGTATTGCTCGCACTCCTTCAGGTGAATCTTTTGCTCCGTTGGGAACATTCTTCCATGAAAATCCAACAGAACCTCTGGCATCTTTGGGTGGTCATTCAACGCTTGCTGTTGTCACAGATGCTCATCGCCAGCAAACTCAGATTTCAAGAGCTTCTGGTAGTGGGGCCTCATTGTAGGATTTGGATCCATCAACTCAAGCGCGTCTTGCCAATATCGAGAGGGTGACAGGAGCATTTCACGTGTTTTGATACACAGGGGTCTATTAAAAAAGTTAGTACTTAAAAATAGCCTACGGCAAAACCATGTAGCGTGCCACGAGATTGAACTCACGGCGCTGTGCTGATAGAGGCAGGGAATGGGTA
>JAPLTJ010000030.1 GCA_026398175.1 Verrucomicrobiia bacterium
GGGAATATGTTCGGTTGGAAGGTAAGTCAGACTTTCAATGACACAATCCTCTGGCAGCGGCAAGATCGCATTAAGAAAGCTCTTGAGCAACTCAGGATGTTGTCCAAAAATTCTTTTGAAAATAAAATCATTCTTAGGATCGAGGTAGCGTGACATAAGTCGCGGATTATCTTTGATGACAGTGGGCTTGTCAATGAAACACAAGAAGTAGGAAAGCAAATAAAGTAACTTTATGATTGATCATAGAGGAGAGGTTCTATGATAATGAGCGGCTACCAATGCCGTTTTATTTTGCTGAAATAAAAAGGGGTTGGTAGTGTTGAGTGCCTTATCGAAATGTGAAAGTTGGAAAAACTAAACCTCCACATTTCAACGCTTCAACGCTTCAACAGTCACTTCCCTTGTATCATCAAAACGAAAAAGTAGAAAATATCGACGTCTCTGAGGAGATGTCTCGGTCCTTCCTCGATTATTCGATGTCGGTTATTATTTCACGCGCCTTGCCCGATGCGCGAGATGGATTGAAGCCGTCGCAACGCCGTATTCTTTATGCGATGCACGAGCTTGGTGTCATGCCGACGCGAAAGCATCTAAAGTGTGCGAAGATTGTCGGTGAGACGATGGGTAACTATCACCCGCATGGCGATCAGGCCATTTATCCAACACTCGTCCACATGGCCCAGCATTGGGCCATGAGAGAGATGTTAATCGAAGGGCAAGGAAATTTCGGTTCGGTAGAAGGTGATCCTCCAGCATCAATGCGTTACACGGAGGCCCGTCTCAGACCGCTGGGAGCCTCGCTCATGGAGGACATGGAAAATGATACCGTTGACTTTGTTCCCAACTACGACGATACGCGTGAAGAGCCAACTGTTTTTCCAGCTTCTTTCCCTAATCTTTTAGTCAATGGTGGAACCGGAATTGCTGTTGGTATGGCAACCAACATTCCGCCACACAATCTCAGCGAGATGATTGATGCAATTTGTGCACAGGTCGATGCGCCCGAGATTACGCTCGATGAATTGATGACGCATGTCAAAGGTCCTGACTTCCCAACAGGATGTCAGCTCTGTGGAGTTGGTGGCATTCGTCAATACTTTGAGACCGGACGTGGTTCTGTCAAGGTGCGCGGCCGTGCTGGCCTCGAAGAAGTCAAAGGAGGTCGCGAGCAGATTGTCATTACCGAAATTCCTTACAACGTCAACCGCGCCACACTCGTAGAAAAAATTGCAGATCTTGTTAACGAAAAAATTATTCCGGAAATCAGCGCGGTTCGTGATGAGTCCGATGAAAATACGCGTGTCGTCATCGAGCTCAAGCGGGATGGGATTCCCAAGGTCGTCATCAACAATCTCTACAAGCATACAGCGCTAGAATCTTCTTTCTCCGTGATCATGTTGGCCATTGATCGAGGCCGTCCAAAATTGCTTTCGCTTAAAGAAGCGATTGCTTGTTTTATTGAACATCGACGCGAAGTCATCTTGCGACGCACACGCTTCCTCTTGCGCCAAGCTGAAGCACGTGCTGAAAAGTTAGAAGGTTATCTCATTGCCCTTGCTAATTTGGATGAGTTTATCAAAATCATTCGTGATTCTTCCAATCGGGATGAGGCTAAGGTGAAGTTGTTGGCTTTTGAATTTAGCCAAAAACAAGTTGAAAAATTTGGTGTTCTGATACGGAGTGAAGTTCGTTTGACGGATGGGAAGTATTTGATGAGCGAGATGCAAGTCGATGCCATCTTAGAACTCCGTCTCTATCAGTTGACCGGGCTAGAGCGCGACAAAGTGATTGGCGAATATCACGAACTGCTCAAGGTGATTGCTGATCTCAATGATATTTTAGCTCGAGAAGAACGTGTCTTGGGCTTGATTAAATCAGAGCTTCGCGCTATTCAAGAAAAACATGGGCGTCCTCGGTTGACAGAAATTATTCCCGCAGAGGGAGAGATGTTGATTGAAGACCTCATTGCCAATGAAGGTTGTATCATCACTGTCACGCACAAAGGCTTTATCAAACGGACAGCTGTCAGCTCATACAGGGCTCAGAAACGTGGTGGCAAAGGCGTTGTTGGGATGACCACGCGCGAGGCCATGAATGAAGAGGAAGAAGGCGATTTTGTGGAGCATCTCTTCACGGCGAGCGCGCATGATTATCTCATGTTCTTTACGAAGAGTGGCCGCTGTTATGTTGAGCGCGTCTATGAAATCCCTGAAATGAGCCGCACGGCAAAAGGGCGTTCTATTGCAAATATTTTAAATTTACAGCCTGGAGAAAAGCTTGCAGCCACGCTCCGTATCCAGTCGAAACACACCGGAGGAGTGAGCGGTGTCGATAATACTTGGGACGAAAACTTGCACATTTTATTTGTGACCCAGAGCGGCATCGTGAAGAAATCAAACTTGGCTGACTTTGCAAATACTCGCAAAGGAGGCCTCATTGCCATTCACATCGAAGAGGGAGATGTGCTCATCGATGCAGTCGAGACCAATGGTCACAATGAAGTCGTCTTGGTGACCAAAGAAGGAATGAGTCTTCGCTTCAGCGAAGAAGAGCTTCGCGATCAAGGCCGCAAGACCATTGGCGTGTGGGGTATTCGTCTAAACAAAGGAGATGCTGTGGTTGCCATTGCTGTTGTCTCTGCGGATGCGACGCTGCTCGTGGCTGGTGAAAATGGAATCGGTAAACGGACAACCTTTGATGATTATCGCATACAGACTCGCGGTGGCAAAGGAATCATCACCATGAAGACAGGCGACAAGACAGGAAATGTTGTGGGTGCCTTAGCCGTGACGGAGCGCGATGAAATCATGCTCATCACCTCTGGTGGTCAAATGGTTCGAACACGCGTTGCAGAAATCCGCCCAGCCGGACGAAACACAATGGGTGTGAAATTAATCAATCTTCCTGGTAAAGAAAAACTTCAAGCCATTGCGCCTGTTGTGAGTCAGCAGGAGGAAATCAGTGAAGAGTAAAGAGTAACTGCTGCCAACTAACAACTCGATCAACCGTCATTCCAGCGGACGCTGGAATCCAGGCGAAGGTTAATTCACATTTGAGTAGTAGCGTCAAAAAAATTTAAAAGGATCAATGAGGATTAAATAATGCTTTTACGAAAACAAAAATAAAGATCATTAATCGCTGGATTCCAGCGTCTGCTGAAATGACGCCGGTGTAGCTAGAATGCGGCTAATAGCTTCTTTTTTTCTGTTGATTGGTTTTATTTGGATCTTTAATACTCTTCACTCTTTACTTCTTCCCCATGCTAAATTTTATTTTAAAAAAAATAATTGGTTCTAAGAACCAACGCGAGATTCGTCGGATGATGCCGTTGGTGCATCAGATCAATGAACTAGAACAACAATTGCAATCTTTGCCCGAAGAAGCTCTGCGAGAAAAGACGGCAGCGTGGAAAGCAGAGCTTTCAACGATCACCGATTCAGAAAAGTTAGCGGAGCGTCTGGAAAAAATATTGCCGGAAGCTTTTGCTGTTGTCAAAAATGCAGCGAGGCGTCTTTGTGGTCGGGTCTTTCTGGTTTGTGATCAAGAGCTGACTTGGAATATGGTACATTTTGATGTGCAGTTGGTCGGCGGTATGGTGCTGCATCACGGACGGATTGCTGAAATGGCCACGGGTGAAGGAAAAACCTTGGTCGCAACCCTTGCTGTCTACCTCAACGCTTTGACAGGACGTGGTGTTCACTTGGTGACGGTGAATGATTACCTAGCGCGACGCGATGCTGAGTGCATGGGACAACTCTACAGTTTTTTAGGACTCACCGTTGGTATCATTCAGCATGATCAATCTCCGGAAGAGCGGCACGCGCAATATGTATGCGACATCACGTACGGTACCAACAGTGAATTTGGTTTTGATTATTTGCGTGATAATGGAATGGCCACCAGTCGCGAGCAGCAAGTTCAGAGAGGTCATTACTACGCCATCGTGGATGAAGTTGATTCCATCTTGATCGATGAGGCACGAACCCCTCTCATCATCAGTGGCCCTGCGACCGTTTCCACACATCAGTACGATCATTTGAAGCCACTGGTCGCACAATTGATCCGCAACCAATCAATGCTTTGCACGCGCCTCATTAATGAGGCCAAGGAGCTCTACGAAAAAGAAGAGAAAGCGGACAAAGAAAAAGTGGGACTGCTTCTTTTTAAAGTGAAGCTGGGACAGCCTCGCAATAAAGGGTTGATGCGGATGATGGAAGATCCAGACATGCGCAAGCTCATGGATAAAGCGGAGCTCTCATTTTATCAAGATAGCTCCAAAGACGCTCTGGTGGCTCTCAAGGAGGAACTTTATTTTTCAATCGAAGAACGTCAGCACGATGCCGACTTGACAGAGATGGGGCGTAACTTCCTCAATCCCGATGATCCTAATGCCTTTGTTCTTCCTGATCTGCTAACGGAGTTTGCTGATGTTGAAAATGACGCAACCCTCAGCGATGTTGAAAAAAATAACAAGAAGCAAGTGGCGCAGGAACATTGTGATCGCCAGAGTGAACGGATTCATAACATTGCTCAATTGCTCAAGGCCTACTGCCTCTACGAGCGCGATGTGGAGTATGTCGTTGAAGAAAACAAGGTGATCATCGTCGACACCTTCACGGGACGCAAGATGCCAGGTCGTCGCTGGAGCGATGGGTTGCATCAGGCTGTCGAGGCCAAAGAAGGCGTTCAGATTGATCGTGAGACGCAAACGTTAGCGACGATTACGATTCAAAATTATTTCCGTCTTTACGAAAAACTTGCCGGAATGACCGGAACGGCCGAGACCGAGGCGAATGAATTCCATGACATCTACAACTTGAATGTGGTTGTGATTCCAACGAACAGGCCGGTGCGTCGTCTGGATCAAAACGATCGCATTTATAAAACACGGCGTGAAAAATATGCGGCAGTAATTGAAGAAATTAAAGCTTCGCATGGTCGCGGGCAACCGGTGCTCGTCGGAACAGCCAGTGTTGAGGCTTCGGAGCTCGTGAGCCGTATGTTGAAGCGTGAAAAAATTCCGCACACGGTGCTCAATGCCAAGTTTCACATGCAGGAGGCTGAGATCATTGTGCGTGCTGGATTGCGCGGAGCGGTGACCATTTCTACCAACATGGCCGGTCGTGGTACCGATATTAAATTGGGAGAAGGGGTTTCTGAAGTGCAGGGCCTTTTTGTCATGGGCACCGAGCGTCACGAATCGCGTCGTATCGATCGTCAGCTGCGAGGACGTTGTGCGCGTCAAGGAGATCCTGGGCTTTCTCGTTTTTATGTCAGCTTTGAAGATGACTTGATGCGGAATTTTGGCGCGAGTGATCGGATGACCAAAATCATGGAGCGTTTTGGAATCAAAGAGGGAGAAGAATTGGAACATCCGTGGCTCAACAAGAGCGTGGAAACGGCTCAGAAGCGGGTGGAGCAGCGCAACTACCTCGTTCGGCGACGGACGTTGGAGTTTGATGATGTGATGAACCAACAGCGAAATGTGATCTATGGTTATCGCAATGAAGTGATGGATGCTGAGAACCTGCCTTCACAGTCTACTGATGCCGCGAATTGCGGTGTCGCTTCGGTGCTCGCGTCATCGAGTATTAACGATACACTCAGCCGCTGTGCGCCGAAAGCTCCTGGCACTTCATCAGCATCAGCGACTTTGAAAACAGGTTCTGATCTGCGAAGCATGGTCGATGAGGTGATTGAAGAAGTGCTGCCTAAAAAAGTAGCGGCATTTTTAGAAGAGCAACCTGGCGAGATGCCCGATGAGGAGGGATTACTGCAATGGGTTCATACGACTTTTCCATTGGGATTGTCACGCGAGAAGGCCGATTTTTCAAGTCGCACCGTTGAAGAGAACAGCACATTTTTGATCCATCTTCTCAAAGAGGCCTATGATAAAAAATCGAGCGCCGAAGATCCGACCGCACGAAATGGGCTGGAGCGCTATGTCATGCTCAATGCCATCGATCGTCTCTGGCAAGAGCATCTTTATTCGATGGATGGGTTGCGCGAAGCAGTCAACTTGCGTTCCTATGGCCAAAAAGATCCGCTCACCGAATACAAAACGGAAGGGTATGCGATGTTTGTGGAATTAATGCACAACATCAAAGCCGAAGTGCTTCACAATCTTTTCCGCAGCACAAGCAACCTCAAAGCCTTTGAGGCAGTCCTTGCCAGCATGCCTTATCAATTCCTACAGCAATCAGATCCCTTAGCTCCCGCTTCTGTCACAACTTCTGCGTCCGCTGGCAAAGAAAGTAAAGAAGCTCGTGAAGAAGCATCCATTTTTGAAAAAAGTTTTCAACGCGAAACTCCCAAGATCGGCCGCAACGATGCTTGTCCGTGTGGCAGTGGGAAGAAGTTTAAGAGCTGTTGTGGGAGAGTGTAGAAGAAAAATTTTGAGAAATTCTTTATATCGTTAGTTCTCAATGTTTGTAGAGAGAGCCTCCTGGATTCCAGCGTGCGCTGGAATGACGATTTTTTTTAGGAAAGGTATATGACGAGAGTTGTTTTTTTGCGAGCGGAAGCAGAGGGAAAGAATTTTTTCATCAAATAAAAATTCCACTAGCACCTTCCGTCATTCCAGCGCACGCTGGTACGTCATTCCTGCGAAGGCAGGAACCAGCGGCTATGGAGCTTGCACGTTGATTTCGAAAAAGTGAAACGACCTGCTGTTTCTGTTTTAGCGAACCAGCGGCTATGGAGCTTGCACGTTGATTTCGAAAAAGTGAAACGACCTGCTGTTTCTGTTTTAGCCAATATAATGAACTGGCCCCAAATATAACGATCTATGGGACCGACCCCTATTTTTTTGAGAAATTCTTTATATCGTTAGTTCTCAATGTTTGTAGAGAGAGCCTCCTGGATTCCAGCGTGCGCTGGAATGACGATTTTTTTTTAGGAAAGGTATATGACGAGAGTTGTTTTTTTGCGAGCGGAAGCAGAGGGAAAGAATTTTTCCATCAAATAAAAATTCCACTAGCACCTTCCGTCATTCCAGCGCACGCTGGTACGTCATTCCTGCGAAGGCAGGAACCAGCGGCTATGGAGCTTGCACGTTGATTTCGAAAAAGTGAAACGACCTGCTGTTTCTGTTTTAGCATATAATGAACTGACCCCAAATATAACGATCTATGGGACCGACCCCTATTGACCCCTATTCGACCGACGCTCAGGAATCACTAAAAATAATACCAAAATTTTCTGTGAGCGTTGCTTGCGTAGCAGCTCTTTCTTCTACAGGAGTGAGGCTCAAAATAGTGAATGCTAATAAGTTTGTTGCATGGGGGGAGAGGAGAGGTTTCTCTATTTGGTACTCTTCAGGGAGATGCATTCTTGGCCTTGCAGCATCTGGATTAGTCTTGACCGCTTCCTTCCATTGTTTTTCTGCTTCTTGATGGGCTAGTACTTTTTCTTTGATGCCAGTAGAGAAAGTTTTGACTTTTTGTTCGTTGCTTTTGTTGGTCTGTAAAATTTTGAGAGCTGTCTCTTTTAAAGTAGAAGGTTCTTGAGTGCCTATTGGATCATTTTGTAATGGGTTTCCTAGAGAAGTAAAAAATTGATGGAGGTCAGGATTGTTAGCCTCTCCAATGGTAAAAACTCCCAATAATTGGTTGATAAAAAACTTTTGTTCCGTTTTATTGAGTGAAGTTTTTTGGTTAAGGCGACGATCAAAAAATTTACTTTCTGGAGAAGAGAGTTGTTTTAGCTGCGCAAAAAACTGTTGATAATCGTTGGTTCTTCCTATCTCAGCTATCTCGGTTGATAGTTGACGATATGCTGAGATCCTGTCCAGCGGATTGATCATGGCTCTTGCCTTTGCTGAATTAATCGGAGGATTTCCTTGGATGCTTCTTCTGACTTCTTGTGTTGCGTCATCTGTACTTAATCCCTGTCCAATCTCGCTAGCTTGAGGGCTTGTTTGATTAGTATCATACTTATTCAAATATGACTGGAGATTTTCTAATAAAACTCCAGGATTTTGATCGAGAAAATCGATTAAAGCGTGTTCAAATTTTTTTAAAGGATCTGGAACGTGCGTTGCTGTTGCATCTCGAGCTCTGTCCAAATCTTCTTGCTTAACTGGAAATCGCTTTTTTTTGAATTGCTCGATGGCCTCTTTTAATGCCTTAAATGTGTCTAACTCACTTTCTGTGCCAATTCTATATTGTGAAGGAGGTGCTGGTGGTAAGGATGCAGTAAATAGAGTGCTTACTGCTTCCTGTTCTATTTCAGCTTCAATGGTGAATACATTTTCTAGCAATCGTCTGCTATCAGAAACAAATTTTTGTCTTTCTACATAATCTGTTGCATCAGTTCCAAGTTGAAATTGATTTTTATATAGGGCCTGTCCGAAAAACACGAATTTCCTATTTTTCTTAAAAAATAGTAAATTATCGCCTTTTAAATTGTTTTAAAATTTAATTTTTTTGTTGGAAGCTTTCTTTGAATTAGGATTGTTCATATTTCTACTGGAAG
>JAPLTJ010000031.1 GCA_026398175.1 Verrucomicrobiia bacterium
AATCCCCGATGACTTTATTGAGCAAGTTCAAAACAGCTTGAATCATCGAACCAGAAAAATTCTTAGAAGCAAGACGACCTACGAAGTTTTTTTTGGAAAAGAAATTTTCTCAGCCATGTGCTTTCAAGGCCTACATTGGTAGAAACAATGAGCCTTGCCGGGCAGGCACGTAGTAGCTGCGCGCTCCAGATGAAGGCATTCACTCCAGGTTCTCAGCGCCACGTCGCTTCGCTCCTCGGCACCTCCACCTTGCGTGAATACCTTCATCTTGCCTTCTCTACGCACCATCCAATTCTTCCTTGCCTGCTCGCTTTCCAGTTCCTACTCTCAATTCCAACCTAACAAAAAGCAACACACCTTTGAGTATCCATAATGCTAGCTTTTCAGAGCAGAGTGTTGCACTTTACTTTTGAATCGGCGAATCATTAGGTTAACAAGAGTGGAAAAATCAGATTTAGAAAACTTTTTAAAATGGATGATACGTTGAAACTTCTGCGAACTGCCAACTACGAACTGCGAACTGGCGTTGCGGAGCAACGTCATCATCCGACGAACCGAGAACGACTGCATGCTCTGCTGGATGTCTTGAGTTATCTTTATATGACTTATGGAAAACCGGAACGAGCTCGTGATTATTTAAGATTGCTTGTGAAATTGCGTCCGAGTGAAAGCCGCTTGCTAAGAGCTTTGGCGCTAAGTGAACTGGAATCAGGAAATCCAGAGCGAGCTAAGGAAATTTTAGAAGAGAGTCTTGAATTGGAGATGACGCGAAAAGAAAGGGCTGCAACTTTCTTAATATTGAGTCGTGTGCTATGGAGATTGCAACGGTCAGAAGATTCGGGTATGGCTGCCTATCAGTTTCTTCAGGAAAAAAGTTTAGAGGCAGAAGTTGTTCGGGAAAATGATTCTTTAAAATGAATGCTTATTTTTGTTTGATAGCCAATTCAACTGCAGAAAAAGTAATGAGTGACGAGTAACGGGTAACGAGTGCAATAGTTGCCTTCGGCAAATTCGGATTAAAAATTTTTACCATAAAACAACAATTTTACTAAAAATGATATTTGTGACTATTCCTATTCACCCGTTACCCGTTACTCGTTACTCGTTACCTTGAGCATGACTAACTTTTTAAATCAACTTCATGGTTGGGTAGGGCGCGCGCAGAAATTTGGAGATCTCTATATCTCATTTCTGATTATTGTAATTATTGCGCTCTTTATTCTTCCGATCCCAGCTTGGTTGTTGGACAGCTTAATCTCTTTAAATCTGACCATCTCCATTATTCTCCTGATGATGGCTCTTTATGTGCCAACGGTCTTAGCATTCTCGACCTTCCCAAGTATTTTGTTGATCACGACACTATTTCGTTTGTCGCTCAACATTACCTCAACTCGCATGATCTTGCTCGATGGTTATGCAGGAGAAATTATTTATGCATTCGGTAATTTTGTTGTTGGAGGAAATTTTGTAGTCGGTGTTGTCGTTTGGTTAATCTTACTGGTTGTTCAATTTATTGTTGTCACCAAAGGTTCTGAGCGTGTTGCAGAAGTTGCTGCTCGTTTTACTTTGGATGCTATGCCTGGTAAGCAGATGAGTATTGATGCGGACATGAGAGCAGGAGTTATTGACATTAAAGAAGCTCAGCGACGACGCGGAAATGTTGAAAAGGAGAGTCAAGTTTTTGGTGCTATGGATGGTGCCATGAAATTTGTTAAAGGAGATGCGATTGCAACGCTAATCATTGTTTCCATTAATATTGTTGCAGGAATTACCATTGGAGTGCTGCAAAAGAAGATGCAAATTGGACCAGCAGTTCAAACCTATTCTGTTTTGTCGATTGGTGATGCTCTGGTATCGCAGATTCCTGGGCTTTTGATCACAATCACAGCAGGTATTATTGTCACTCGTGTTGGTTCCGAAACAAAAACAGGTCTTGGAACTGATATTTTTGGACAAGTTTTGGCCGTGCCAAAAGCCATGATGATTACAGGAACTATCTTGCTAGGTTTTGTTGTTGTGCCTGGATTTCCAAAAATTCAATTTGGTGTTTTGGCCGTCTTTATCTTGTCTTTTGGCTACATGCTTCAGCGGGGAACATTGCAGCCGCTTCTCAAAAAAGGATCTGTTTTTTTATCACCGGGCAAAACCTCAGGAACCCCTGCGTCAGGAGGAGCTCCAGGAGCCGCTCCTACAGAAGGAGGGCGTCCTGGGGAAGAAGCTACCAAGGATAATGATTTTTCTATCACTGTTCCTGTCTTGTTGGAAATTGACGCTACTATACAAGAAAAGATTTCACCTGATGCGCTCAATGAAGAATTGATTCATGTGCGCCGAGCGCTTTATCACGACTTTGGGGTTCCTTTTCCAGGCATTCATTTGCGATTTAATGAAAATCTTAAAAAAGGTCAGTATCAGTTGCTCCTTCAGGAGGTTCCCATGTCATCTGGTGTTTTAAGGCCTGGATATCTTTATATAAAAGAAAGCCAAGAACATTTGTTGGCTTTTCATATTCCATTTGAACCTGTCGAGAACCCTCCTGATCAAGTTCCAGCAGTATGGGTGGCAGAGTCGCAGCAAAAATTACTTCAACAAATTGGGCTTTCTGGCATGGATTCTTCGAAGTTACTCAGCTTTCACATTTCTTTGATTCTTAAAAAATATGCTGCTGACTTTATAGGTTTGCAAGAAACACGAACTTTGCTTTCACAAATGGAAGCAGAAAATGGAGAAATTATTAGAGAAGTTCAACGTGTTTTGCCGCCAACTAAAATTGCAGAAGTCTTGCAGCGCCTTGTTCAAGAAGATATTTCTATTCGAAATCTGCGGATGATTTTTCAAGCGCTCATTGAGTGGGCTCCTAAAGAAAAAGATGTCTTACTGTTGACCGAGTATGTTCGAATCGCTCTGCGCCGTTTTATTAGTTACCATTTTAGTGGCGGCAGGAATGTGCTTGTAGCCTATATTCTAGAGCCAGCTGCTGAGGAACAAATTAGAAAATCGATTAGGCAGACTTCTGCAGGAAGTTTTCTCGCTATGGATCCAACAACTAGCAAAAAACTTATTGATAATGTCAAAGCTCAGGTTGGTGATATTTCAACGAAGGAGCGACCTCCAGTATTGATTGCCTCCATGGATGTTCGGAGATACATGAAAAAACTGATTGAACTTGATATTCCTCATCTCAATGTTCTTTCTCATCAAGAGCTGACGGAGGAGATCAATATCCAACCATTAGGGCGCATCTCACTTTAAAGTATTTTCAAAATTTCTGTAGTCGCGCATTGCGGCGTCGCTCCGGTGCTTGAGTCTTCACGTATTTCATATACGCTCAGCCTCAGCGCTCCTCTCTCCTGGCACTGCATCGACTACAATAATTTTTAAAACGCTTTAACCTAAAAACGTGAGGGGAATATTTTTTCCAGTTGATAACCTGCAACCTGTAACCTGTAACCTGCAACCTGATTATGAAACCCTGGCTTATTAAAGTGCTCAATGGACCCAATGCAGGAGCACAGATTTTAGTTTCTGGGGAGGTGACTGTTGGGACTTCCGTTGACTGTGATCTCATCCTCAATGATCCGCATATCTGCTCGATTCATTGTCAGATTAAAAAAGGGGAAGAAGAAGCTTTTGATATTGCTCCCAAAGAGGGGATCGTTTTTATCAACGGCAAGAAACTTGAAGGAGCAGTAGGAAAATTAAAATTAGGTGATGTTCTCACATTAGGAAGCACTCATCTCACCGGTGGTCCCAGTGAGCAATTATGGCCTCCTGTTACGATCCCTGCCATCCAAGAGGTGAGAGCAGAAGCAGCTCCTCTTCCAGTAGGAGGAACGCCGAAAGCACCACCAACTGCAGCAGTTTCCATTAAAAAAAGATTAGCTCTTTCAAGGCAATCGATTCTCCGTCTCATTCTCGTTGTGGCGCTCTTGTTCTTTGGAATTTCTTTTTTAAGATTCTTGGTTCACAACAATCTCAAGATGAAAAAATCAGAGTTTAAACCAGCCGATTTTCAAAAAACTCAAGAAGCCGATGTAAAGGAAGAGCAAAAGGTCACTCAAGGTGCCATCCAAACTTTACAGAAATTACTCCCCAAAATTTATATCAAGCCTGTTACTGCTAATGGTCAAAATGTCTTTTACATCTATACAAAAGATCAAGTGGAATATGATGAAGTAAGACGTATTCTGAACAAAAAAAATCTGCCAGTAGTTAGTGTTCTCATTAGTATCGATGACATTGATGATAGTGGGATCGCCATGATGCAGGCGCTAAACCTTTCTGTTTCGATTACTGTTGATGAAAAAGGAAGGGCAACGTGGACGGGCTATGTTCCTACTCAAAATGTTTTTGATTCCATGAAGGAGCAGATTGCAAGAGACATTCCAGCCATTACAGATAATACGTATCATATTATTTTAGGAGAAGAAGCGGCTAAAACGGCCATGAATATTTTGATGAAAGATCAATTTGGATCCATTGTCGTAACACCGGAACGGAATAATCTGACATTGACAGGAGCCGTGTTTGACGGAGATCAACCACGCTGGAAGAGGGCGCTTCAAGAATTAGAAACAACTTTTGGAAATAAAGTGAAGCTCGCCAATTTAGTTCTTGTGAGCCCTACGCCAGTGCAACAGCAGGTTTTTTTTAATGCGGCTGTTGTTTCTGTTTCTATTTCTTCATTTCCTTACGCTGTGCTTCGGAATGGAGAACATATTTTTATTGGTGCAAAAGTAAGAAATGGATACACGGTAGACGCAATTACGACAAAAGGGATAGAACTAGTTAACCAGGGGAGTAGGAGATTGATTCCTATTTCGGGGCAGTGAGTGGCCGCTAGAGCATTTTAAATAAAACTATAGCCGCAAGAAGCGAAGTGCCCAAGAGCATCTTGTGAGGTGATTCGACTGAGCGCAGAGGCTATAGCCTCAATAAGATCAGGATGACTCCTTCTTGGTATACCTCTTGAGGGGTTTTATTGTCAAGAGCTTGATGTGGACGCCAGGTATTATATTGGTGTATCCATATGGCAAGTCCGTCTTGAAGATCTGGTAGTGTACTGTATTCATGGAGGAAGATGCCCTCATATTTTATGCTACGCCAAAACCTTTCAATATAGATGGTATTAGATATACACTGCGGGTCTGCGCTTCTCGTTCCTGGCACTGCATCGGCTACAACTTCATTTAAAACGCTCTATATCAGTACACCAGACCTGATTCGCTCGAGTAATGGCTAAATTACGCAGCAAGTAAGGGTATTTTTTATGTTCCTTGTTTGGAATGCTCGTACGAGGTCGACAGTAGATAGTCTTCATGCCTATCTCCCTCCGCATCCGTTGTAATCGCTTGCGATTGATCGTCTCATCATAATCTCTCTTTAATAACTTTACTAGGCGCCGAGAACCCATACAGGGATCTTTGAGGTAGGTTGTCTTTAAAGCTTTCATGTGTTTGATATCTTTATTATTTTTCCCAAGTGGGCTGTAATACCATCTCCCTAAAATAACTGGACCATCTGACTTGTTATTTTGGCGCTGAGCTTCGTTGTCAGATCTGGCGTTATGTTCGCATAGCGCTGCACTCTTCCGCCTTGCTCAACACCAAACTTCCAGCGTCTTATAGTAGTCCATTTATTTTGGGGAGATGGTATAAGTGTTGAACGCGAAACTCCCAGTAGGTTGCATTGCCTTGTAAGGCTAATGCGCAAATTGTTTTTTTCTACCAACTCGAAGCGTCCGCTTATAGGCCGAGTTGTTTGGACTTTTTTGTCATGAAATCCAGTTCAACAGTCAATTGGCCAATTTTTGAATGGAGTTTTTCTCTCTCTTTTTCAAAGTCTTCTTGGCCT
>JAPLTJ010000011.1 GCA_026398175.1 Verrucomicrobiia bacterium
GAGATCGTTTGTCTCTGGTTACATGATGATAGCCTCTGGCCATGATAATCTCCTTGGTTTTGACACCTTAAAGATTACCATCATCATGTAGCCTTTCTATTTTTTTTCACGTGTTGCACTTCGCGGTTGAAAGGGCCATTTCATGAAGAAGGATCATGTAGTAGGAATTGGGCAACACCCGCTCCGCATCTGCAATAAAAAGATCTCCACGCCTTACATGAATCGCAATTCTAAAAACTGGCGAAGCTGCTGCTTCAAAAGGAGAGACCGTTTTTAGATGGCGTAGCATTTCTGGAAAATGGTCAGTCTTGGGGTAAGTAGAGACAATTTTCACCAAATGAAAGACGTCGCTATGTTGCGCTTCCTTTTTTAGATCATTAATAAAATCAAGATTAGCGTTCATGAGATAATGAACGACGGTATTTTCCGGAACTACGACATCCGAGGAAAGCGTGAAGAGGCTGTTGTACCTTTCCACAATCTTCGCGTCCCGCTCATTTTTTTCGAGAGCCGCAAGGCCTTGATATCACAGTTCAAAAAGGGGCGAGTGAAAATAACTAACCCCTAGATGCCTCGAGAGAGCATAAATAGTATAGATGCGATGCAACTGCGCTCCCGCTCCATCCATGATCACATCATTAGCGTAGGTAAGCGCTACGTTGGGAAGCCGCTTGTATTCGGATTGCATAGGAAATGAAATATGATATCAAAGATCCCCTTTCTCAACAAGAGAACGGAACCCTCCTTTCTGTTGTTCTTGTTACCCCTGCTCATGATTCATGTTCAAAAAAAATTCCTTCCTCATTTTTTGCTACTCGCTCTTTTTTTTGAATTCCTCTTCAGCCATGGAACGAGTTGGAAGATTTATTGCTCAAGAAATCCTCAAAAGAAGACCACCTGAAACGACAGCGCAACAGTGAAGAAGCACCGAGCCAGAAGATCCTTCCAGTCTCGTCCCCCGATCTTCTGATATTGCATCTTGTCGAGAAATAGATTTTAGTTAGGAGGATCAACTACCTGAAAATATGAATATCGCCGCCGTTCCTTCTGTCCCTTCTATTACCGTAGAAGATTGTCGTGATGCTTTAAAAAAACATCCGAATGATTCTCGCTTGATTCTTCAACAAAACCCAACGACGGGGAAAATTTCCATGGTTGGAGCTCCTAGCATGGTTGTGCCTTTCGCTTCTCACGCAGAAGCTCAAGAAAATCGAGCCGCGCTCCAAGCTGTTAAAAATTTGATCATAGAATGTGCTCAATCGTATGGAAAACCTTCCGTTAATTATCGTCCCTATCTGTACTATCGTATTGATTCAGGCTTCTCTTTAGATTCTGAAACATTGCGTCACATTCTTTTTGCATCGACAGGAAGCATTCACGGCAATGCACAAGGTGAACCTTATCAATACCAAGCCCTTCTTGCTGATCCAACGCGAAATGCCATTGAAGATTTGCCTAAAGGTTACATCCCTCCTCATGAACTCTCTAAAGCACTGCAATCTGGATTATCAGAAGCCTCAAAAGCTATCCAAGGAGCTGGAAAAAATTTTTTTTCTATGCGCTTTGGAGCAGAAGATGAGAATAAGAGTTACAAAGGTTACGCGCTTCATCCTGATGAAGTTGTTCCTTTGCTTCCAAAAAAAATAAAAAACCATCTTACAGAGGTGGACCCCAAAATTCGGACCGGTAGTTAAGCTTTAAAAAAGGTGGTAAAGGGTGGAAAAACAACCAACCTAAAATACCATGAAAGCAAAACGAAAAAGACACGACAACGCATTTAATACCATCTACATTGAAAGGTTTTGGCGTAGCATAAAATATGAGGGCATCTTCCTCCATGAATACAGTACACTACCAGATCTTCAAGACGGACTTGCCACATGGATACACCAATATAATACCTGGCGTCCACATCAAGCTCTTGACA
>JAPLTJ010000056.1 GCA_026398175.1 Verrucomicrobiia bacterium
GATCGTTTGTCTCTGGTTACATGATGATAGCCTCTGGCCATGATAATCTCCTTGGTTTTGACACCTTAAAGATTACCATCATCATGTAGCCTTTCTATTTTTTTTCACGTGTTGCACTTCGCGGTTGAAAGGGCCGGTTAATTATTTTTAAAATATTCAAAATATGAAACTCTTAATCATCGGTTCTGGCGGTCGTGAGCATGCGCTCCTTTGGAAATTAAAACAAAATCCGCGCATCACGGAATGTTATGTGGCTCCTGGCAACGCAGGCACTGGAACGATGGCCATCAACGTTCCCATCGAGGCGACGAACATTGCTGGGCTGCTTCAGTTTGCTCAGGAAAAAAAAATAGACCTCACCATTGTTGGTCCCGATGATCCGTTAGCGGCGGGTATTGTTGATCAGTTTCAACAAGCTGGCCTCCGTATTTTTGGGCCAACAGCCGCCGCCGCTCGCTTTGAAGCCTCCAAATCTTTTGCGAAAGATTTCATGAAGCGCCACGGGATTCCCACGGCGGCCTCCGAAACTTTCACGAGCAGCGAAAAAGCTTCTGACTATGTGCGGCAAGCAAAGTATCCCCTCGTTGTGAAGGCTGATGGATTGGCCTTGGGCAAAGGAGTGATCATTGCTCAGAGTGCTGAAGAAGCGCTGACCGCCATCAAAGAAATGATGGAAGAAAAAGTTTTTGGGGCAGCAGGAGAAACCGTTGTGATCGAAGAATTCCTCACGGGGCCAGAATGTTCGCTGCACGCTCTCATCGACGGAAAAAATTATCTTCTTTTTCCTGATGCGCGCGATCATAAGCGGGCACTTGATGGGGATCAAGGCCTCAACACGGGAGGGATGGGAACCATTTCCCCATCAGGCCTGGGTGTTACCAAATCGATGCGCGCGCGCCTTCACTACGAAATCTTTGTTCCGTTTTTGAGCGGACTCGCTGACGAAAAAATAAAATTTCAAGGCATGCTCTTTCCTGGGCTCATAATTACGAAGGATGGGCCGAAGGTGCTCGAGTTCAATGCACGCTTTGGAGATCCTGAGACGCAAGTGTTGATGCGGCGTTTATACAGCGATCTCCTCGAACTGCTCGAGGCAACGATTGATGGAAAACTTGATACTGTGAGCCCTTGGTGGGATGAGCGTCCAGCCGTTTGCGTCGTGTTGGCTTCAGGCGGCTATCCGGGTCCGATTGAAAAAGGAAAACCAATCACTGGATTTGAAAACGTGACCGATCCCAATGTCGTGGTTTTTCACGCAGGCACCAAGCAAGTCGAAGAAAACATTGTTACCAATGGCGGACGTGTTCTAGGAGTTACCGCTCTGGGAAGAACACTGGAAGAGGCTCGCCAGGCGGCCTATGCAGCAGCGGATCAAATTCAGTTTGAGGGAAAGCAGTTGAGGCGTGATATTGGTGAATTAAAATTCAAGTAAAGGGTAAAGAGTAGCTGGCGCAAATGATGAGGTCCCATTTTCCAAAGGACAACTTTCTGCCAAAACACAAATTTCGAAATGCTCATTTGCTTTTCGATCTTAAAATTCAGAACTCTTCACCCTTTACTCTTTACCCTTCACAAACGTTCTGCAGAACGGTTATGCGGATACCGAGGGCGCTTGATCGCAGCGATGATGAAGCCGATTCCGATGACGATGAGGAAGAATGAAAAAAATTCTCCGCGCGTGAACATGGCAACGAGCGGCGCATCGGGCTCGCGGAAGACTTCTCCCATGATGCGCAACAGAGCGTAAGTGATAAAAAAAGTTCCGGTTAAGATTCCATTCGGCAAACGAAAGCGCGTGCGCAAAATCCAGAGAATGGTGAAAAGGACGACGCCTTCCAAAAAAGCTTCGATGAGCTGAGAGGGATAGCGCGGAGTCAAGATGGTGGCGAGATAGTTGCGGAGTGCTGGAGAGCTGCTGACGCCGGCGATGACAGCATCAACGTTAGAAAATTTAGGATCAATGGCGGCCGTGTCTTGCAAGGTGGCGACGACGAATCCAGGCGGAAGAAACGCTAGCTCTTTAGGAAATTGCATCGCCCAGGAAACGGTGGAGGGCCGTCCAAAAAGTTCTCCATTGATAAAGTTTGCGCAACGCCCGAGGAACAAGCCAATGGGAGCGACGACGACTAAGTTGTCTCCGAGATTGAGCCACGAGACATGATGACAACGCGCATACCAAAGCGAGTAGAGAGCGAGACCGAGGATACCACCATGACTGGACATGCCTCCTTCCCAGACGCGGAAAAAGAGCAAAGGGTTTTGCAAAAATCCATCGAGGTCATAAAACAACATGTATCCCAATCTTCCTCCAACCACGACGCCGAGGAGCGCTCCCCACGTGATGAAGTCAGTGACTTGATCGGGGGTGAGATCGCTGTAGCCGCGCCGCGCCAAGTGGCGGTAGAGCAACGTTCCAAAAAGAAATGCAAAAATGTAGGCGAGCCCATACCAGCGGAGGCCGATCCCTTCGCTAAAGCGGATGAGGAAGGGACTGAGATCGTGAACGTAGAAGGCGAGCATAAAAGAACTGCAGTAAAGAGTGAAGAGTAAAGGGTAAAGAGTATTTTTAGATCGTAAATAAATAAATGGAGAGTATTTTTAGGCTGATTAACGGAACAAAATTTTCCTGTAACCTGTAACCTATTTTCATGAGCGATAATTTCCAAGTAGATGCGGAAGCAATTTTAGAAGCGCTTGGAGAAGAGCTCGGAATCGAAGGGCTCACTTTTTCCGATGAGAGCAACACCTGTCTTTTTCAAATTGATAAGGCCCGACTCATTGCTTTGACGGGACGCGCAGAGGAAGAAGATTTTGTGATTCACACGCAAGTGGGATTATTGCCTCAAGAAAATCGTTGCGACATTGTCGAAGAGCTCATGGAGGCGAATCTTTTTTGGGCAGGGACTCGTGGCGGCACGCTTAGCATCGAGCGGGAGCGCGGCGTTGTGATTGTGGCGCAAGCCTTGAGCCGCTACGAATCAAATGGAGAGCTGCTCACAGGAAAAACACTTGGGGCAGCTATTCTCGATCTTGTCGATGTGGCAAATCATTGGGCCGCGCTGTTAGGAGGCCGGTCTGAGGTTCGAGTGGCTCAAGAAACTCAAGAAGAAGATGTCACCAACATGGCTTAGAAGATTATGGAAGTTAATTCCCCCACATCTAGTCCTCTCCTGGCAGGTCGTGAGCGCGACCCCAACAGGATAACCTCTGTTTCTATCAGCAGAGACAGCCGCCTCGATAAAGCATCCGACATGGCTCAAGTGCTGCAACTAGAAATTAAAGCTACGGGAACTCTTTTTCAAAGAGCGCTCAGTTGGGTGAGTGGCGGTCTTTATAAGCCTTCCAGCAGCTATGAAAAAGGTAGTTTTGAATATGTCCTCAAAAATAGATATATAGAAAATATTGCAGCGAAGGTCATGAGTTTTGAAAGTCAGGGGCTTTCAAAAAAATCAGCTGCTTGGGATCCTAACAAATTAGAGTTAGCAACGGTGGCCAAGGCGCGTGACTTTGCTGAGTTCTTAGAGACCTCTGGACTTGGTGATAAGGAGTTAGCGACCAGCGCAACCGCGTTGCTACGCGCTGATAAGAAACAATGGAAAGCAGCCATCCAGACAGCAGAAAAATTAATTCCTGCACGTGCTGCTGGTGGGACAACAACACTCGCTGCACTTCTGGATGGATTAAGTAAAGTTGAGAAGACGCTAAAGGAAGCAGAAAAGGACCTAGGAAAAAATTTTCAAAATACAATCCTCGATGAGGGAGAGGCAGTAGCTCACGTGGCAAATGTGCAAAAAACAGTGCAAGCTGCTTTAAAAATTGCAGTAACAACGGGAGGTGGCAATGAAAATGCCATCAAAGCTGAATTTAAAAAGCAACAGATTATTGTCCGCAACGAACAACCATGGAATCCGATCAAGGCTTCGGTGACGACGATGAAAGCCAATGGGACCCAGGTTACAAATGAAACGACAATTACTCCAGCGAGCAACTTCATGAAAATTGAAGAGCAGCGCCAAGATGAAAAAGAACCGATCAACCTTGGTGGCATCTGTTCTGGTAATAATGACAATAAAAATCATGCCGTTAACTTATGCGTCGATCGCCTTCATGCTCCAAAGGGCTCTCCAGATGCCCTTATTGCTGTGCGTGGAGGGGTTGATGTCTTGCCAAGCAAAGTGGAAGTGGTAGCTGATGACGGAACGGTTTCTAAAAAAACAATAACTAAAGAGGAGCAGGAAAAGACTTTTTACAGACGATTTGATGAAGGGCTTGTCGCTTGCTTGGAGAGCAAAGGCCAACTGAATGATGTAGTGGAAGGTAAAAAAAATTTTTCTAAACAGAATCCAATCGATGATCTTGATATCGCTGATCTCGGCTTTCTGAGTCAGTTTGATGGGGAAGAGGAGGCGATGCAAACAAGGCAATTTGATATGCTTGATGAGGTAAATAAAGGCGAACCAAGAGAAGTGAAATATAAAGATCCAAGCGGGGCAGAAAAAACAATCTGGGTGAAACCAAAAATTATAGCCTTCAATTTTGGTGTGGAATGGGGTGATCGAGGAACTATTGGCAGGCATAAATTGCCTGACAAATGGCGTACAAAAAATGACGAGAGCCTCAATGCATTAAGGGACAAAGCTGAAGCCTGGATTAGAAGCAAACAGGAGGATTCAGATGTTGAGGTTGTTAAAGAGCTGAGAGATCAAATTGAAGCGATGCGTGGAGAACTTTACAATAACAGCGAAGATTATTATGCCGTTGCGGCGCGGGTTATTTTATTGAGTCATAAATTAGGCATCGTTCCAAAGATTCATTGCAAGAGTGGGAAGGACCGGACCTCTCGTGCCATCGAGGCTGCTAAGGCTTTGGTGATTGAAATTCAAAATAGTGCAGATGGAAAAACGGTGCCAAAGCCGATCTCAGCAACCCCAGAACAGAACAGACTTCGCAAAATGGTTGCTTTTAATTCTGGCAGCCAAGGGATTCAAGAACAGAATACTGATTTCCGAGGAAACAAACAGTATAGCGCTTTTGGTTTCATGGAAGGCCTCTCTTATCTTGCCAGCAAGGTAGCAGGATATACCACAGCTGCAGTTACGGAGTACAAGGGGCTATCGGATCTTGCGAAGAGGTAGAGCGTGTTCTCAATAGTATGACGATTTTGTGTGCGTTCAGTTCACTGGTTAGCTGAATGAATGCTAATGGAATAACGTCATTGTTGTCCTCCTTATAAAAACAACGTCATTCCAGCGAACGCTGGAATCCAGTGACCATCTGTTCAAGTATTGAGAACGATCCAAATCCAATTACCTGGTTTCTCTGAAAAAAGAAAAACAAGGAGCGCCATTTTATGACACCATAGGCTTCGCGCAGCCGTTCGCCTGGATTCCAGCGTCCGCTGGAATGACGGAATGTGATAACGTCACATAGTATGATATTCTCACGCTCGCGGGAAAGACGCTAGGGGAGCTGGAGTGAAGCTAGTGGTCATTAATTCTACTGCTTCATCTTCTCAACCGCAGGAGCCAAGATTTCATTATCCCAAGCATCGTCATTGGCGCCTAAAATTTTCTCTTCACTTCCAATTTTAGAATTCATGGCTGGTCGGCGGATGCTATTAGGCATTTCGATTCCGGCTTTGGTTAAAATGGGAATAATTTTAGGATTAGTGTTGATCATCGCATTATAAAAAGTAATGCGTGCTGTTTTTCTAGCTGAGACGACAGCGGGATATTGCAATCCTTTTTGATGAGCAGCTTCTAACTTTTGTCGATCGATTGGAGTCAAGACAGCTACTGACTCTGGGGGATAGTTGGAGAGCCAAGAGTTGAATTTCATTCCAAAGTGTTTCTTGTGATGAGAGACCTGAATCTGATTTTTGGGAGCATGAGCATTCATGTTAGCAAAAATCGTATCAACAGTTGGGTCGGCCTTGAGCATCGCTTTATGCAAGTTGATCCGAGCGATGCGGCGTGTTGATTGCACTGCAGGAGCGCGCAACGCTTCGCTGTGTGTTGTTTCATATTCCTGAAGCTCTGCCGGCGTTAATTTGGAAAGATCCGAGGCAGCGGAGAGAGTTGTGAGAAAAATAACGAAGCAGCAGAAAAGAAGATTGGTTTTCATATAGTCAAAGTTTGAGTTAACGAGGCCTTCGGCAAAAATAACTTGTTTCAATATTATTCAACACTCCCGCTGAAACGTCATTCCAGCGGACGCTGGAATCCAGCGACTGATGATCTTTATTTTTGTTTTCGTAAAAGTATTTTTTTGGTTCTCATCGATCATTTTAATTTTTTTGACGCTACTACTCAAATGTGAATTGACCTTCGCTTGGATTCCAGCGTCCGCTGGAATGACGATGGTGTAGTTGGAATATTGATAGTGGCTGCTTGCCTTCTATTGATGGGTTTTATTTTGGACAAGAGTGGTCTTTCTTACAACTGCTCCGGCGCGCCGAGCAGTTCCTTCACGCGCAGCAACAAGCGTCCCGCAGCTCCTCCATCGAGAACGCGGTGATCAAAGCTCAGGGTGAATTGGGCTTCTGTAATCGGAACAAAAGTTTTTGTGACTGGATCCCAAGAAGGAACTGTCTGGCCTACGCCCATGCCGAGGAGCAAGCTCTGCTCGGGAAGCGGGATCGGTGTTGCCATGGTCAATCCAAAGACGCCGTAGTTGGTAATGGTAGCAATGGAGCCGCCCGTATCGCTCGCAGCAAGGCGCCGAGCACGAGCCAGCTCGACGAGACGATTGTAACGTTCAACTAATTCTACCAGACGAAATTGATCGGCATTGCGAATGACAGGAACGAGCACGCCATCGGCAGCTTCCACTGCAAAGCCGATATCAATCGATCTAGGGTGAATGATACGAGCTCCGACCAAGCGTCCGGCAATGGCTGAGTTTTCTGCCAATGCCATAGCCAGCGCACGGAGAGCATAGAGGGCTGGGCCAGCTTTTGTCGTCTGTTGTTTTCGATGAGAGAGTATGGCATCCAAAGGAACTGGCAGCACCACCGTTGCAAGCGGACGTGTCCAACTGCGGCGCATGGCATCAGCAACAGCCACGCGCATGGAGGAAGCTGGGGTGATTTTATTGCGTTCTAGATCTTCTAAAAATTGTTCCAAATCTTCAATCGTCACGCGGCCATTGGCGCCGCTTCCGGCCACGCCTGCCAAGTCAGCTGAATGAAGGCCGAGCTCTGTCATGCGAGCTTTCATGCGCGGCGAAAGAAAAGAGGCTCCTCCAGCATGAGCTGGCACCGGAAGACCACGCAGGGTTGGTTCTACTTTTCTTTTTTCTGGAAATGATTTTTTAGACGAGGGGTTTGTTTTCGTTTTTTCTGCAAGAGGTTTTGGTGTATCCTGAATACCAAGGCGGTCCGCATCTTCTTCACTAATTTCCAAGTAGCCAAGAGTTGCTCCCACAGGATAGCTTTCGCCTGCTACGGCCATGAGGTCGTGGAGTTTTCCAGCGCAAGCACCTGTAACGCCCATCATGGCTTTGTTCGTTTCTACTTCGAAAATATCGGTGTCAGCATCGATCTGATCACCGAGAACAAAAGCAACACGAACGATAGTAGCCTCGGCAATGGATTCGCCGAGTTGTGGCATGATGATAGGAAGGAGAGGCATGGGAGCAGATTAGAGGTTACAGGTTACAGCAAAAGAATTACAACTTCAATAGGCGATGGAGGGCTGCTGAGATGGAAGGAGCGGTAGGACGATGAGTTCCCCAAAGTGCGGGATGATAAGGAACAGGAGTATCCTTTGCGTTGAGGCGTTGAGGAGGAACGTCGAGGAGTCCAAAACCTTCTGTGGTGACACGCGCCACTACTTCAGCAGCGACGCCGCCCCATGGGAATGCTTCGCTCACGACTAGCAGTCGACCTGTCCTAGCAACAGAAGCTAAAATTGTATCGGTGTCCAAAGGCTTGATAGTGCGAAGGTCGACAATTTCAATTTCATATCCTTCGCCTGCGAGTTCTTCAGCAGCAGCTAATGCCTCATGCAGCATAGCGCCATAAGTCACAACCGTGGCATCGCGTCCGGGACGAGCAATGCGAGCTTTGTTAAAAGGCAACGCCTCGGTGGGGAGCGCTTCTGCTTTGAGATGATAATAAAGAAATTTGTGTTCGCAGAAAATGACAGGATCTTCTAACGCGATCGCTTCAAGTAGCATTGTATAGGCATCTTCAACTGTTCCTGGTGTCATAACGACTAAGCCTGGATAGTGGGCATAGAGGGCTTCTACGCTTTGACTATGAAAAGGCCCTGCTCCTGAAGTTCCGCCGTAAGGAAGGCGGACGACAATGGGGCAAGGAACTTCGGTGCGATAAAACAAGGTGGCCGCATGATTGAGAATTTGGTTGAGGCCACAGGTAGAAAAATCAGCAAACTGCATTTCAATAATGGGCCTCATTCCTTCAATGGCTGCACCAATGGCTAAACCAACCATGGCATCTTCGCTAATAGGCGCATCAATTACATGACCCGGAAATTCTTTTGCAAGATTTTTGGTCGCTTTAAAAGCGCCACCGAATCCTCCCACATCTTGTCCATAAATGAAGACGCGAGGATCATCTGTAAGCGCTTTTTTTTGAGCAAGGCGAATGGCTTCTAGATAGGTAATGTCATTCATACGCTTTTTTCAAAAAGGGATTGGAGAGGTTCGCTCGCATAAGCGATCCACTCTTCTTCTTCAGGATCAGGTGCTGGTTCGCGCAGGACACGTGAAGTTATGGTTTCAATTTCTTCTTCCAAGGAAGCGCGCCAGGTGGCAATTTCTTCTGCGGTGGCCAGGCCCTCTTCTAATAAGGTTGCTTCAGCAAGTGATAGGCAATCGCGACCGAGAAGAGATTCTTTTTGGTCTTTAGTGATGTAGGCAGCGTCATCATGTTCTCCATGGCCAACAAGGCGCAATAAATCAGCAACAACCAACTGTGGTCCGCCTCCAGCACGAGCTACAGCAACAGCTTTTCCTACAACATCGAGGCAGTCTTCTAAGTTGACTCCCTCAGCACGATGACCGGCAATGCCATAGCCAATAGCGCGATCAACAAGATCTTTACATGCAAACTGGCTTTTATTCGAAGTAGAGTAGGCATACTGATTGTTTGCGATGACAACAACGAGTGGTAAATTTTCTACAGCAGCCATATTGAGGCCTTCATGAAAACTCCCAGTTGATGTTCCTCCATCACCAATACACGTGGCGCCGACTACACCTGTTTCGCCACGAAGACGTCGTGCAAAGAGAGCTCCAGCAACAGTAGAAACCATGACTCCAAGGTGACTTATCATGGCGAAGTAACCTTCTTTGGGACGACCGCGATGAATATTTCCGTCACGACCTCGCATGGAGCCCAATGAAGAGCCAAGATAAGTTCTCATCGTATCAAGAATTGTGTCGCCGAAAGCAAGACGGCCTGCTTGATCGCGAATGAGAGGCGCGTAAATATCACCTTTGCGTAAATGAATGCCGAGCGAAACGCTCAAAGCTTCTTGGCCGCGACCTAAAAAAACACCACCAAAAATTTTTCCAGAACTACTTAAAGCAGCCAGTTTTTCCTCCGTAAGACGCGCCGCCAACATGGTTTTGTAGGCTTGAAGATAGAGGGCAGAGGAAATTTTCATAAAAAAAGTAACGGGTAACGAGTAACGGGTAACGAGTATTTTTCAGATCCAAATAAAATTAGCATTTCGAAATTTGGAATTTGTTATGATGTGTTTAAAAAAAATACTTTCTTAGAAAATTTTGTCGCAGGACTCGTTGCTCGTTACCCGTCACTCTTTACTTGTAGCCTGCTTGCAGGCTACGAAGGCAGCGACCGCCAAAGTAACAATAGGATTATTAAGAGGACAGCGCAAAGAAGAATAAATTGCATGCGGGCAGCACGACGTTCTGCAAACCGTTTTCCTCCGACAGAAGAAGTCGGTTGGCGTAGAGTTTCACGCTTGTCGCGGATCTTGCTAACGCCGTCGGCACGGGTTGGAGCGGCAACTAAGTGAAGCCGCATTAACTCCTGTTGCTTACGTTGGCGCTCTGCAAGTTCTTTGGGGAGGCTTTCTAAGCGCTGCCGTGCCAAGACTTCTTTCTGGCGAATTTTTTCTTCTAGCTTCCGAATTTCTTCAGCCTCTTGATGCAAAAGCTGACGATCTACATCGAGCTTGCGCGCCCGTTGAGGAACGGAATTATTGCGACCAGCGCGAGAGCGAGAAGTAGAGGAACGACGGAGCATGTAAACTTTATCGAGGTGCTATTGTCAACATATGCCAGATCCAAACGCAGATGGCGAGCAGGCCCAGAACCAAAAGAGGGAGGGTGAAGGCAGCACCACATTGCAACCAGTAGAGGAAGCCTTGATCTTTAAGTCCGAATTCATCGCTGTAAGATTCTTCCAAAAGCTCTTCTTCTAGTGGCGCGATTTTGGCTTGAGTTCTAGCATAAGTTGCTCTGGCCTCGTCGACGATGCCCGTAGCGCGCGTCAGTTCTCGTGCAAGTTCTCTGCCACCCCAACTTTTGCAATCGATTTGTTCGAGTTCCTTCAAATGTTCCGCAAAGGAATCTTGAATATTGTGAAGTTGTTCCAAACGGCGTTGCGACTCTTCGGTCTCACGTTGTACTAAGAGCAAGGAGCGTGTCAACTTATCAACCATTTCAATACGGCCTCGCTCAAGATCTTCTTGGCGGCGACTCAGCTCTTCAAGACGGAGTTTTTCTTTTTCAATTTGATCTTGACGGCGTTTAAGTTCGATTAATTCAGATTGAGCACGTTGCACTTGATCTTGGAGTTCTTCAGCAGAAGGGTCCTCAGACAAGTCTAATAAATCATCATGGTCGGCGGTAAGTTCAGACATGCCTTAATTTTTAGCGAAGAAAAGCGCATTTGGCGCGCAAAAAATGAAAATTTTTTACAGGGATAGAAGCAAAAAGAGATTCACAGGGATGGAAGCGATGGAAGGGATAAAAAGAAGATTGTTAAAAAGGAAAATAAAATTTTGAAAACGGCATCAGGATTTTTGGAAGACAATTTAAGAAAGTCTAAAATCTAAATTTATTTAATTGTCTTTATCCCTTCCATCGCTTCCATCCCTGTGAAATTTTTCCCTTTCCCCAAAAAGTGCTGATCCAATTCTTACCAACGTTGCCCCCTCTTCAATCGCGATTTCAAAGTCATGACTCATGCCCATCGAAAGCGAAGAGAGGGGAATTCCAAAGTCACGTGCTGCCTCGTCACGGAGCTCGCGCAGTTGCACAAAGTACGGACGTGTTGTTTCTGGATCTTCAGCAAGAGGAGCCATGGTCATGAAGCCTTCTACTTGAAGGCGTTGTAGCCGCAAAAGCTGATCTAATGAGGCTTTCAAGGCAGTTGGAGAAAAGCCATGCATGCTTGCTTCCCCCGAGACATTGACTTCCAAGAGAACGCGTGGGAAGCGACCCATTTCTCCAGCAATTCGATCCATGGCTAGGGCCAAATCAAGGCTATCAATGCTATGAAACAGTTCGAAAAGTGGGAGTGCTTTCCTGATTTTATTGCTTTGAAGATGTCCGATGAAGTGCCAGTGGAGTTTGGCAGGGAGCAGCGGAATTTTTGGCGCAGCTTCTTGAAGGCGGCTTTCACCAAAGAGGGTGAGGCCCTCTTCCATGATAGCGCGAACTTTTTGAGCTGGCTGATATTTTGAAATCGCCACAAGCTGGATATCAGAGGCTTCGCGGCCCGAGCGTTGGGCAGCAGCAGCGATGCGGGCTAGAATTTTTTCAAGAGAAAATGGCTTTTGCAAAGAAGATGTCATTTTATTGGAGATCTGGTCGTTTGCAGACAAGGTAAAGAGTAAAGGGTAAAGGGTGAAGAGTGTTTTTTAGAATTCGCATTTTAACAAAAAGTACTCTTGAAAAAAAGAGAGATAGAAAATTTGATTTAACACTCTTTACCCTTCACTCTTTACTCTTCACTCACTACATTACTTTTTCAGAATGATCACGCGCTGGAGTTTCCTTTTTCTTTTTTTGGGCTTGTCCCTTTTTGCGCAGGAGAATGACAACAAACTCTCCTCTGATGCTGCTTCCACGGCCCTTGATCTCATCAGCAAAACGCGTGCGGAGATGGAGGCAGAGAAGACGCTGTTGCCGTCACCGATCGGCCTCCCCAATCTTTCCAGCGGGGATGTTATTTCTGAAACACGCGCTGAAATGGAATCAGCAGGAATTTCTCTGAAACCTTCTTTTCATCGCGCTGATTTTGCGACTGGAGATATCATTTCTGAAACACGCGCTGAAATGGAGGCCAGCCACATTCCTTGGAGGACTTCCAGCTTTACGATTGTTGCTCAAAATCGTCCCATCATTGATTTGTTAAGAGACTTTGGAGGTCAACAAGGACTTCATGTTCATGTCAGCCCCTCGGTCCAGGGGGAGATTAGTGGAAGTTTTGTAAATCAATCACCAGCTGCTTTTTTAGCACAAATGTCGCGTGCTTATGGACTGAGTTGGTTTTATGTTAATGGACTTCTCTACATTGGGAGTAATCAAGAAGTGAACCTCTTGGTGAAGCCATTGCGCTATGTCAAAGCAGATGCTGCTCTTGAGATGTTGCGAACAAGCGGCTTTGTCTCTTCGGATGGACGCGTTGAAAAAATCAAGGACTCTGGCATGGTCACCATTTCTGGAATTCCAAAATACATCGAGTTAACCATGCAGCTCCTCAACTCCATTGATGGGGAGACGCAGTTTCATGACAATGGAGAAACAGTCATTGAAGTTTTTCCGCTCAACAATGCTTGGGCGTATGATGTTAATATTGGTGGCGGCGTTGCCACAATTCAAGGTGTCGCCTCTACATTGAGGCAGTTGATCTGGGGTTATGGCGGTGGTGGAGTCGGGCGAACCGGGGGCTTTGGATCTGGAGCGGGAGCGAGTGTTAACGGATCGCTCAATAAAAATGGCGTTCCCAACCAAATGTCTGTTCCTAATCAAAGTACGGGCGTACTTCCTCCTACCTCGCAGCAAGTTCCTCCGGGATATACCGGCAATGCTCCAGCGATGGCGAACTCTGGAGGACGTCCTCCTTCGGTTGCTAATACCGGAACGCCTGATCTTCCTTCAGTGAGCGATAGTCCCAACCTTCCATCATCTCCGAGCGGCGGTCCCGGTTCTGATTGGACTTATGCCATGATCACCTCCGATGTGCGACGCAATGCTGTAGTCATTCGAGACATTCGAGCCAACATGGCGCTTTACGAGGCGGCGATCCGCAAACTCGATGTCCCCGTGCGTGTCGTGGAAATCTCAGCAGCCGTCGTGGATCTCGAGCTCGGAGCTTCTCGGACGTTGGGATTAAATACATTTGGGGTTAGTACCGGTCCTTTTACGCTGAATGGGAATACTAGCGCCATTAGCACAGGAGCAACTGTTGCTCCGGGATCCCCTCCTAATCTCAATGTTAGCGGTGTGTTTGGAACTACAACAATTACCACAGCCATCAATTTTTTGGCCGCAGAACACAAAGCAAAATTTTTATCACGACCAACCATTTTAACGCTTGATAATTTTGGTGCCATGATCAACCACCAGGAGACCTTTTATGTGAACTCTGTGGGACAATATGTGAGCAATCTTTACAATGTGAGCACGGGACTTAGCTTGCAAGTGGTTCCGCATATTACATTATCTCATGGAGAAAATCGCATCTATCTACAAGTCCAGATCCAGGATGGAAAATCGATTCCAGGAGGCGCTGGAAGCATTCCTACAGTCGAACAGTCGAGCTTAACAACGCAATCGGTTATTAAGGAAGATCAGAGTTTGCTCATTGGTGGTATCTACAAAAAAGTAACAGGAAAAGATGCTAGTGGTTATCCTTGGCTCTATAAAATTCCTGTGGTGAGTTTTCTTTTTGGGGTTAAAGATAGTGCTAAAAATATGGTAGAAAGTGTCTTTCTGATCACCCCGCGCATTGTTGAGGTGAGCTCTAAAAATCTTGGAGATTACAGCGAATACTTTAAGCCAGCACCTTTGGTAGAAGATGCTATTAACATAGAGCAAAGTAGCAGCGCTTTGCCAACAGAAGAAATAAAAGGGATGTCCAACAAGGGCTGGATTACCTCTACTAATGAGGCTACTCCATTAACGCCTATCTCTTCCTCTCGGAACTCGACAGGAAGAGGCTCTGCGACAAGAGGTGTTTCTTCGCCAGGAAATGATTCCGGAAAAAATAGTGTAAAACAAAATTCACACTTAACATTCCCTTCCAAACAATCCGCCCAACAAGCACCTTCTCCAACACCAACACCAAAACCGAAGAGCAAGAAAAGCCCTTCCTACGATCCTCCGTTGAAGTTATCGAAGCAACAGTTGAACATGGATGATTAGTATTACTACCAACGGCATTTCATTTCTTCGAAATAAAATGACATTGGTAGTGTTGAAGGGTTGAAAGGAAGTGGTATAATACCATCTCCCTAAAATAACTGGACCATCTGACTTGTTATTTTGGCGCTGAGCTTCGTTGTCAGATCTGGCGTTATGTTCGCATAGCGCTGCACTCTTCCGCCTTGCTCAACACCAAACTTCCAGCGTCTTATACATTTATTTTGGGGAGATGGTATAAGTCTCGGTGAAAATCTTTAATTGAGAGTAAAAACAGTATTGATTCCATGGCTCACGGAAACGTGTTAAAATGAGCCTCGTTTCAACATTTCAACCCTACCAACGTCCCGTTGGTAGGTCAGCCTTCCCAATCACTGCTCTCGGGTACCATCGTCAACGAGACCGGGCGATGTCGTTTAAGTTTCCATAACTTGATGCCAATGTTGATGAGAATGTAGAAAATCAAGAAAGGATAGATCACGGAGATCAGTGGAGAGAGGGCTTTCATGATGCCACCAAAGCCGAGCGTCGCCATTCCTGTGGTGATGGCAATGGTGATGATTAAGGATGGTAAATAAGGGAGACGTCCGCCGAGGAGATCTTTGTGAAGATACATTCCAAACATCGCTGTCAGCGCAATGGCCGTCGTGAGGCAGGCCACGGCTACGGTGATGTTAGCCAAGCAGCCCCCTTCTTTTCCAAGAAGTAAAATGGAAAGACCGCTAAAAATGTCGGCGCGCTCAACGGTGGCAAGTGCTGCTCCATGAAAAGCAGCAACAATACAAAATCCAGCATAGACCAGAGAGAGCAGCCCGCCACCGATCGCACTGGCTTGCAATCCATGTTTGATGATCGCTCGCGAGTCGGCCTGCTGCTCGGGGTGCAATCCTTTTTTAAGACCGCTTAAAATGAGCCCCGAAAGAAAAATAGTTCCTAATAAATCACACGTTCCATATCCTGAAAGAAATCCTTCGTTAAAACTTTCTAAGCGTGTCAAAGAAACAGGAAGAAATGCTGCGGGAACAAAGAGGCCTTTGGCGATGATGGTGAAGAGGAGGATGATTTTTAGAGGGCCTAAAATTTTTCCCAAGAGATCAATAACGAAGCTATTTTTCATCGTGCAACAAAACATGATCACAGCGCACAAAAGGCTAAACCCAAAAAGGGAGAGTGAGGGAAGGTACATTTTGCTGACGGCATAGGAAATCGTGACGCAGCGCGGAATGAGGCCGAAAGGTCCAATCAGCACCATGCAGAGCAGGATCAGCAGGAAAGATGGAATTTTTCCAAGTGGCGCCAAGAGGCATTTGTAATCGCCATGATGGAGCATCACGGCAACAAGTCCAAGAAGTGGAACCAAGACAGCAGTGAGGCAAAAACCGAGCAAGCCCCAAACAAGCTGATGACCGCTGTCACGGCCTAGAATCAAAGGAAAGATGACATTGCCAGCGCCAAACAACATGGCAAACATGGCAAAGCCTGTGATCATTATTTTTTTCATGGGATGAAAAAAATAATGAGTAAAGAGTGAAGGGTAAAGGGTAAAGAGTGAAGAGCAGCTGACGCGAATTACAACATGCTATTTTTAAAAGGTTATTTTTTTAAATAAAAATTTTGAAAACTTAATGAGATATCGGTTTTAAAAACACTCTTTACCCTTCACTCTTTACTCTTTACTGCCTTGGCTAGACGCTCCGCGCCTAGCTCTCCCAATCACTCGTTTCCGGAGTGATCGTCAACGAAACAGGGCGATGAGTTTTGAACTTCCACCATTTCCAGAGCAGATTTCCAATGATATAAACGATCAAGATCGGATAAAGGACCTCAACGACGGGAGCGACAAATTTCATAATGGCACTAAAGCCGAGAGAGGCCATGCCTGCTGTAACGGCGGTGGTGATGATTAACGAAACTAAGTAGCTGAGTCGGCCAGCAGAGAGATCTTTGTGAAGATACATCGCGAACATCGCTGTCAATGCGATCGCTGTTGTGAGACAAGCAATGGCAACGGTAACATTCGCTAAACAACCGCCGGCCTCTCCTAGGATCAAAACTGTTAACGAGCTGAAAATATCGGCTCGCTCCACGGAGGCGAGTTGAGCTCCATGAAATCCCGAGGCGACGCAAAAGCCCGCATAGACGAGCGATAAAAGCAATCCTCCAATGAGGCTTGCTTGCAAGCCTAACTTAATGATGGAACGTGCATCTTGTTGCTGTTCGGGATGGAGACCTTGTTTCAGACGGCTCAAGATCAGGCTCGAAAGAAAAATAATTGCCAATAAGTCACACGTTCCATAACCGGAAAAAAGACCCAAGCGAAACCCTTCCATCTTGGTAAGAGCGACAGGCATCATGACTGCAGGCGCAAAAATTCCTTTAGCGATGATGGTGAAGAGGAGGATTATTTTTAAAGGGCCTAAAAATTTTCCAAGCAAGTCGATGATAAGACTGTTTTTGACCGTGCAAACAAAAATGAGAAGAGCGCACCCACTGCTAAAAGCCCAAATGGGAACAGCAGGGAGATATGATTTAACAGCAGCATATGAAATCGTGACACAGCGCGGCGTGAGGGCTAAAGGCCCTAGCAAGATCATGCAGGTAGCGATGATGAAAAAAGTTGGAACTTTTCCAAGAGGAGCCAAGAGGCATTTGTAATCGCCATGGTTGAGCATGATGGCAAAAAGACCGAGAAGAGGAACAATCACGGCCGTGATACAAAATCCAAACAAACCAAAAAAAAGTTGGTGTCCGCTATCGCGTCCTAAAATTAATGGGAAAACAACATTGCCAGCGCCGAATAACATAGCGAACATGGCAAAACCAGTGGTCAGTACTTTTTTCATGAGGTGAAAAAAATACTGAGTAAAGAGCAACGAGTAAAGATTTGTTATCCGTTTAGTAAATTAGATAGCAAAGAGGTTCGACCTTCTTCAGACCGGCCTATAGGCTCTGAAGAAGGACAACCTTTTAAAGTACTTTTTTCATGAGATAAAAAAAGTACTGAGTAACGAGTGATTCTGCAACTACCAACATCATTTCATTTCTTCGAAATAAATGACATTAGCAGTGTTGAAGCGTTGAAACGTTGAAGGGTTGAGAGGAAGCTTTTAAGTCTCAGTGAAAATCTTTATAAAAGTGACGTTAAAAATAGTATTGGTTCTATAACTTACGGCAGCATTTTAAAATGAGCCTCATTTCAACATTTCAACATTTCAACGCTTTAACATTGCCACCGGCACGTTGGCAGTTGCATGTTGGCAGTTACAAGAAGAGCCTCATTTTTTTATTATTTCTCTTTTCTCCGTGGATCTCCTTGTATGGGGTGGAGCAGATCAAAGTGCCGCTGGGATGCTCTTGGGGAGACGATCAAGCAAGGTTAGATGAACTCATTCATGCTGGAGGGCTCACTATGGTTAGTTCCGAGACGATTCCAGCAACACAAAAAAAAGTGGTGACCGTTCGTGGAGTTATTGGAGCGGCTTTGAAGCAAAACATTTTTGTCTTTCAAAAAGAAGAACTCACAGAAATCGAATATCAATATGGGAATGCCAATTGGGACGAAAAAAAACACCAGGAATTTTTCGATAATTTTCGACGGATGTTTGAAAACAAGTATGGTCTAGGAACACAACTAACCAAAACGACACCTCCTCAAACCGATTCAAGTGGTGTCACCACTTCTATCAGTGGTTACGAATGGGAACAGTCGTTCTGTATTTTAGATCTTTTCTATTACACCGCGGAGCGAAGCAATCAGCACTACCGACTTATTAGCGTGCACTACAAGATGCCCTAAATTTTTTGGGAGAGGACAATTCCTGAAAAGAAATTATTTTTTTGCGGGATGATCAACCCAGCTGCAGAAAAAGTAATGAATAACGGGTAACGAGTTCTGAGACGAAATGTTCTCAGAAAGTTTTTTTTAAAAATAAAGCGTCTCAAATTATGAATTTTGAAATGCTGATTTTATTTGGATCTAAAAATACCCGTTACTCGCCACTCGTTACGTATCCATTCAATGGATACTTAATTAATATTAACGATGAAAGTGATGGCTGATGCAAATTTAAAAACAGGATCAGTTCCTGCTTTTGTAAAAAGCACTACCATCTGACCTCTATTGCTTGCATCAAACACAATAGATATTGATGCTCCAGTAGAGGTATTGTGTGTGTCGGTAGAAGACCATGCCAAGAGCGCTGCTTTTGGATCGTTAGTTGGGATTGTTGCATCACTAAAGTTGGAAACGAGGGGGATGTAGTTCCATGATGTATCTTGCAATGAAAAAGTAAGAGTATCACCCTTGTTAATCGAAAGGGGAACTGCCGCATCTGTTTCGGTGACCGTCTTGCTATCAGCACGCAAGGTGGCAGGGAGGATTGCTAAACAAAGTGACAAGAGGAGAGGTGTTAGTTTTAATTTCATAGAAAATGATTTACAGAAAAAGAAATACGATGTCAAAATTAAAAACAAGAGTTCAAAAAAATGGTGACTACCAAAGTCATCCAATGTCGGTGGTGGTTACCAGATTCTACTCAATAATCATCCGTTATAACCTTCAAAATTCTCTCTTTTGCAGAAAGTGACAAGAACAAAGGGCGTTCTATTTGAAAAAACTCTCTAATTTGACCTATAATGGGGGTCTGTTGGGCAGGGTGCTATGATCTATCCTGGAAAATGACCTGGTTGATTTCCAGCAAATCATTCTCACGTTCAGTGATTTGCCATCAATATTTCAGCCTCTTTTATGATCAGATCGCAATATTTTCTCTGTAGTAGCAGTGTTAATTTGCAAGAGAAAAGTTAGGATTTTTGATCATATGGTTAAGAAGCATGACAAGTTTTCGCATGACGGCTACAAGAGCAACCTTTGCCGGTTTGCCTTGAGCAATCAAACGAGAATAGAATGCTTTCAAAACATGATTACGTCTTGAGGCAGACATAGCAGCAATGAAAAGCACAGTTCTGATTTGAGGACGGCCACGTTGAATGGAGCGATAGTTGCGAGTTTTTCCGCTGTCACGATTAAACGGAGCCGCGCCCACTAAAGCAGCAGCAGTCTTATCACTCGCCGTTTCAAAAGTGAAGTGCAACACTCTGCTCTGAAAAGCTAGCATTATGGGTTACTCAAAGGTGTGTTACTTTTTGTTAGGTTAGACTTGAGGGTAGGAACAGGAAAGCGAGCAGGCAAGGAAGAATTAGATGG
>JAPLTJ010000157.1 GCA_026398175.1 Verrucomicrobiia bacterium
GAGATCGTTTGTCTCTGGTTACATGATGATAGCCTCTGGCCATGATAATCTCCTTGGTTTTGACACCTTAAAGATTACCATCATCATGTAGCCTTTCTATTTTTTTTCACGTGTTGCACTTCGCGGTTGAAAGGGCCATATTATTCTCGAAGTTCTGATTTATTTTGGAGCTGAAAAATTACTCTTTACCCTTTACCCTTCACTCTTTACTTTCCCTTGCTATGTCTTTACTCGTCCTAGGTTCCATCGCACTTGATACCATTAAAACTCCTTTTGAAGAACACGCTGAGATTCTCGGTGGTTCTGCCAGCTACGGGGCTGTGAGCGCCAGTTTTTTTACAACGCCATATTTGGTTGGAATTGTTGGAGATGATTTTCCTAACGAGCATATCGCTCTTTTTGAAGAAAGGAACATCGACCTCGCCGGCTTGCAGATTGTTCCTGGAAAGACCTTCCGTTGGTCAGGGGAATATCATTATGACATGAACAACCGCGACACACGGTCAACGGACTTAAATGTTTTTGAGTACTTCACTCCGACCTTGCCAGAGGCTTATCGCAAAACAGATTTTGTTTTGCTAGGAAACATCGCTCCCGATTTACAAATCCATGTGCTCGATCAGCTCGAGGCGCCACGTTTTATTGTGGCTGACACGATGAATCTCTGGATCAACATCGCGCGACCGCGCCTGATGGACTTGCTGGGCCGCATCGATATGCTCCTCCTCAATGATAGCGAGGCACGCGAAATCACAGGAGAGACGAGCCTCATCAAAGCAGGGCGACGTCTGCGTGAGATGGGACCTGCTTATGTGGCCATTAAAAAAGGAGAACATGGGTGCCTTCTTTTTGGAGAAGGAAAATTCTTCAGCTGTCCTGCATTTCCTCTCGAAGATATTAATGACCCTACGGGCGCTGGCGATACCTTTGCTGGCGGCTTAGCGGGCTATTTGGCAAAAAGAGATGGCGCTCAGAACCTGTCTTCACAGTCTACTGGGGCTGCGAATAACAGCGTTGCGCCGGTGCTCGCGCCATCGAGTATTAACGATACACTCAGTCGCTGTGCGCCGTCGGCTCCTTGTTCTTCATCAGCCTCAGCGACTTTGAAAACAGGTTCTAAAGAATCGGAAATCGAATTTAAGCATCTTTGTCAGGCCGTCGTCTACGGCAGCGTCATGGCCAGTTTCAGCGTCGAGGCCTTTAGTGTGGGTCGGTTGCGCACGGTGACGTCAGAACAGATCCAAGAACGGTTTGAGCTTTTTCAACGGTTGAGCGCGTTTTAACGAACGATGCCATCTTACGTGGTTGTCGCAGCGGTTTGGCGACGAGCTTCATCTGCCTCTTCTTTGCTCATTGTTTTGACGAGTCGGTAGCAGAGTTGGCTTGCGAAGTCGGAGAGGACTTTTTCTTGATTTAAAAAACTTGCGTTATCGGTTTCATCGATCTTTCCTGTTGCAGGAAAATCAGCAATGGCCCTTTCAACCGCGAAGTGCAACACGTGAAAAAAAATAGAAAGGCTACATGATGATGGTAATCTTTAAGGTGTCAAAACCAAGGAGATTATCATGGCCAGAGGCTATCATCATGTAACCAGAGACAAACGATCTC
>JAPLTJ010000177.1 GCA_026398175.1 Verrucomicrobiia bacterium
ACATACCCATTCCCTGCCTCTATCAGCACAGCGCCGTGAGTTCAATCTCGTGGCACGCTACATGGTTTTGCCGTAGGCTATTTTTAAGTACTAACTTTTTTAATAGACCCCTGTGTATCAAAACACGTGAAATGCTCCTGTTGTACTATCAGTTAAACAAACAAAAAAGTTGCGAGGTTCATAGCTCTGTGAGTTAATAGGAAAACTATTTTCAACTTATTTTTTATGAAACAAATTTCTTTTTTGCTCTATCCCTTAATTGCTGCGGTCTGCTTGTTTTGTTCTGGCTGTGGAACCGTGCGTGGTTTTGGAGAAGATATCAGTGGGTCTGCTAATTTTGTACAAAAGAAAATGTGCGGAGAGGATTCACTGCCGCCGGCTGCGGCAGCTTCTAACAATCCTCCTCAGTGGCCTAAGTAGCGCCTTGAGGCGCTGTAAAGGGTAACGAGTAATGAGTAACGGGTGAAATTTCTTTTTCAAATAGAACCCGTGAATAGAAGAAAACTGCTGCTAGCTTCACTCTAATACCATCTCCCCAAAATAAATGGACTATAAGACGCTGGAAGTTTGGTGTTGAGCAAGGCGGAAGAGTGCAGCGCTATGCGAACATAACGCCAGATCTGACAACGAAGCTCAGCGCCAAAATAACAAGTCAGATGGTCCTGGTATAACTCCCCTATCGTCATTCCAGCGGACGCTGGAATCCAGACGACTGTCTGTTCCAAAATTAAGAACTAGTAGCAAAAAGCCTCTAACAAATTTTCGTGAAGGAAAAAATAAGGTGATTTTATTTTATAGGATCATCAATTCTGCAGCGATGTTCTCCTGGATTCCAGCGTCCGCTGGAATGACGGCTGAGGTGTAGTGAATCTTTATGCTAAAAATGCATCACTATATTTTTTGATATTAAAACAATGAGGTGCTTTAATTATTTTTTGAAAAGAAAATTTACTCATTACTTGCGGTTAGAAGAGTTTATTCTTCTCATCGCAATTCTTCTCCGCCTCTGGGGTCTCGAGTGGAAGGTGCCGCATTTTGATGAAGGGATTAATGGATGGTTTGCGGATCAAATTCGGATCAAAGGATTTTATGCTTATGATCCAACGAACTATCACGGGCCGCTCTATTTTTATGTTATTTTCATTTTTCAAACACTTTTTGGACCTCATCTTTGGGCGTTGCGTCTTCCTGCTGTCATCAGCAGTTTGGGGAGTGTTTGGCTGGCGCTGAGGTTTGATCGCTTTATTGGAAAACAAGCAGCCCTGCTTGCAGCATTAGCACTAGCGGTGTCGCCTGCAGCTGTTTTCTATGGACGCTATTCCATTCATGAATCGTCGCTCGTTTTTTCTTTGATGTTGTTAACTTTTGGGCTCTTCGGGCTGTGGCAAGTAGGAGATCGACGTTCTTTGTGGATCGCTGTTACTGGTGCCACACTGCTCTTGTTGCTCAAAGAAACGGCGGTGATTCATCTCGGTTGTTTTATTCTTGCTGCAGTTGTGTTATTGTTTTTAGAAAGGGAGGCTTGTTTCATGCCTTCTCAACAATGGAGTCGCAGAGATCTCATCAAGGCGATTTTGATTTCGTTCGGAAGTCTCTTTTTTTTCTACTCAGGAACTTTGCTTAACGGCGAGGGATTGCTTCATGTTTTTCAAACTATCCCAGCTTGGGTCCACACAGGCATGGGAGCTGGGGGTCATGAAAAAATAGAATATCAAATTGGCTGGTTCAATTTTTATTGGATCGTACTCATGATTCGGTACGAATGGCCATCGTTGATAGGATTTTTTTATGCAGGGTGGATTCTTACGCAAAAGAAAACGCTAATACTTCTCCGCTATCTTGCCATCTACACTCTCGGTGCATTAGCTGCTTACAGCCTCATTCCCTACAAAACGCCGTGGTGCATTGTTTCGATCATCTGGCCGTTTGCTTTGTTGTTTGGAAACCTCTCTTCAAATTCTACTGCTGTCGCGATGCGCTGTGTCGCGCCGGTGCTCGTCTCCTCGAGTATGAAAGATACACTGCGGGACTGTGCGCCGTCGACTCCTTGCGCCTCATCAACAGCAGCAAATTTTAAGAGAGGTTTCTTGTGGGTGATGCCATTACTTTTAAGTCTGGGATTGATACATTCTTTCGTCAGTTGCATGCGGCTCAACTTTTGGCACTATGTTGATTTTTCGGAGCCGTATGTTTATGTCCAAACATCTCCAGAAATAAAACGTGTGACGGAGCCTCTTTTAAAAATGGTTCAACAAGATCCGCGCAACTTGCAATTGCGTGGCCAGGTCTTCTTAGAAAGTTACTACCCTCTTCCTTGGATTTTTGGTGATTTTACCGCCATTGGTTATTATTCACAAAGCAGTCCTCCCAGAAAATGGAATGGTGACTTTATTCTCGTTGAGGCGGCACAAGCTCCGCAAGTAGAGCAGCAGCTGCAAGAGCCATACTACCAAATTCCTTTTCAATTGCGGGATGCCATGGAACCGTGTGTTGGTTTTTTTAAGAAAAAAAGTTTTCAGTCTTATTTTGAAAAGCAGGGATTGTCAGGGTATGGCAGTACTCAATGATAAAACAGCTCATGATCTCCATTCTTTTTTCACTCCTCTTTGTTACTTTTTCTGTTGTTGCAGGATTGTTCCTCGCATTCGTAGGACATGGCCTTGGAATCTGCTCTGCGTGGGCTTCCTTGATGTTGGGTTGCATGGGTGCTGTTGTTGTGACGATGCGAATCCAGAAACAACCTTTATCTTATTCTTTTTCGAAACAAAAAATTTCTTTTTGGGAATGGTTTGCCATTACTATTTTTGTCATTGCCTCGTTGCGGTCTTTTCTTTGGTTGATCTATCACGATGGAGATCTCATCAAGGTTCTTTCTCCCAATAATCTTGGAGATCTTTCATTCCATATTTCTCTCATTCGTTATTTATCGAAGGTGACTTCTTTGTGGCCAGCGAGTCCGATCCTCATTCATGAGCCACTTCGCTATCCGGTTGGAATGGATTTTTTCAATAGTCTATTGCTGCTGATTGGAGTTCCGTTAGAACAAGGATTAATCTGGGTTGGATTGCTTGGAGCGTGCATAACTGGCATGGCACTCTGGCGTTGGGGCCGAGGCATTGCGATAGCGGCTCTTTTATTCAATGGAGGATTGGCAGGAATTCTTGTCTGGAAAGGAATGGAGCCCGATACGGAAGTTGCTTGGAAGAATCTTTTTCTTTCGATGTTTGTGACGCAGCGAGGATTTCTTTTTGCCTTGCCTGCAGGATTGATGCTTCTGAGCGAATGGCGAAATGATTTTTTAAAAAATGAGATAACTTCTCAGCAAAGAAAAATTCCGAGATGGATTCAATTTATCTTGCTCGGTGTGATGCCACTCTTCAACGTTCACACATTTTTATTTCTAGCTGCGATGATGATGGGAATTGCAATCTTGCTTCCAAGGGCGCGACGATATTTTATCATTCTGGCGATGATTTCCTGGCCTTGGGCCTTGTTGGCGACCTGGGTTGTCTCAGGAGGTGGGGCAACTAGCTCTATGATCGCATGGCATCTCGGTTGGATGCAGGAAGGAAATCGATGGTGGTTTTGGATTTGGAATTTTGGAATTTCTTTGCCGCTGGCGCTGCTTTTAGTGATTAAGGTTAGAAAAAAAGAGGCTCGTGCTTTTGTCTGGCCAGCCGCTGCAATTTTTTTGGGCTGTTGCGTGATTCGTTTTGCTCCGTGGCCTTGGGACAATATGAAGTTGATGATCTGGTCGTGGCTGACAGTCGTCCCTTTTCTTTGGGGTTACTTGATTGCTCCTCGCGCTCGTTGGATTCAATGGCTCACTGGGTTCGTTCTTTTTGGTTCAGGCTTTGTAACGCTGAGTGTCGGACTGGACGGGCGGCATGGATATGAAATAGCACGTCAATCTGAGCTTGCAGCAACTACCGCATTGTTATCAAAGTTTCCAGCAGATGCTGTGATTGCTACTGCTCCCGAATACAATCATCCTGTCTTGCTCCTCGGTCATCCTGTTGTTGCAGGTTATGAAGGGCATCTTTGGAGTCATGGGCTTCATTATCAAGAACGGCTGAATGTCTTGCGATCAATTTTGCAAGGAGCATCAGGCTGGGAAGAGAATGCCAGAGCCTTCGGCGTGAGTGCCATTTATTGGAGTGGGCTCGAGCAAGAATTGTTTTCTAAATCTCGACTTCCGTTTGCAAAGGAGATTCTCCTTCCCATCATTTATCCAATCCTAATCCCGTGAGATTTATTTTTTAGGCAAATGCTCGGTGCAGTACTCATCACCATTCGCTGTGACGCGAAAATGGAGGTCGGGAGCGCTTTGTTCCGTACGATGACAGGTCGCACAATGGTGAAGTGCTTCTGAAGGAAGCGGCTCTTTTTTAGAAAATGATATTTTTTTCGTTTTCCATTTTGAAAAAAGGAGCGGCCAAAAATAAAGAAGATAATTGAGGAGGGTGATGATGAGAGCGGCTTGAACAGCTCTCGATTGGGAGAGGGCACCTATGGCTGTAAGGATGCCGCTTAACAACGCCAACCATCCAATGCGCATCGGAATCACAAAAAGAAAAAGAACTTTGTAATCGGGATGAATGGTTGCGAAAGCATAGAGCAAAGAAAGATTGAGAAAAGTATTGGCGCCATAACTTCCAAAAATAAGGGCAACGATCGTACAGCAAATTACTCCAGAAAAATAAAAAAGAGTTGTTCGAAGGGCTCCGATCGATTCTTCTAATCCTTCTCCCAAGAACCAAAGAAAAAGTAGCGCGAAGAAAATCCAAAAAGGGCGCATCGTTTCTGGAATAAAAATCCAAGTTACTAATCGCCAGACTTCACCATGGAGAATTGCTTCGCGATTAAGAGTGAGCATGGATTCATATCCTGGAGCCATGAGGTGTAACAAAAAAACAAGAGCGTTAAAAAGCACGACGTAGCGAATCAGGCCAGGAATGGCGATCCAGGAAAAAAGACGTTCTATGCGATTCGGAGAATTCATGAAGCTCAAAGGGTATTGTAAATTGTGTTTGAAAGGGAACTAATTTTTTAAAGCCACTTCATTTCCTGCACAATGGGCATGATGTTTTGTTTCGAATCCGAAGAAGGGAGCGTGATCACAGCTTCGATCATGGATTCTCCGTTGCATGCTCCGTGACGATCTAACGTTTGACCAAGAATAAATAAACGGAAGGCGTGAGAACGAATCGTGCAGAGAGAAATCATTTTTCCAAATCCTTCTTCACGTGCGCGGTCAAAGACAGCCGCTAAAGGAACTCCACTGGAAAAAACATTGCTGCCGAGTGATGGAGAGTAAGTTTCTGCATTAGCAAGAAGAGGGGTTAGCAGGCGAAGATCAGAAATTTTTTCATAAGGACGATGCTCTTCGAGCAACGTGGCAAGGCGTTCTGAAGCTTGGAGCTGAAGTTTGGAATGAAGAAAGCGCTGATCAGAAGTGGGGGTAATGCCATAAAAAAGAGCGGTAAGAATAGCATGAGGGGCCGTATTGACATTGATAAGGCCTATTTTTTTCTTTGAAGAAGAAACGGTGAAAAGATCCAGAAGTTCGATAGCTCGTTTTCCTGGAGTGTCCCAATAAGAAAATTCAGGTTGACCAATGCGGAGGGTGCGCCCACCACCGCAAGCATAAACACTCGTTTGATGATCGCTGGAACCAGCCTCAGGAGCTAATCCTAGGTCATCTGCTTGAGACGGATCATGAATGTTTCCTAGTTCAACGATGGAATTCATTGGGCCATGGCGCATCACGAAAGGAGCATGAATGGCATCTTCTTCCTCCCTATAAGATGAGAAAATCTGATCGGGGGTCATCGTTATCGATAAAGGATGATTTCCTGTCGGTGGATTGATGGGAATAAAGTCGCGGGCACTCCAAGAGCAAGTTGGATCAAACTGTCGTTCTGCTGTTGCATCACTCATCACTCCTTGCCATCGCGTCTGTTCTAAATAGAGCGTGTCCGCTAAGCGCCAAGGGATCTTTTTAAGCGGATCAGAAGTCTAAAAAAATTGGGCACAACAAGCGTAAAATGCTGTTATGCCCAAAATTGATAGGTTATAGTGAGGTGTGAAGATCGAAACAACCGT
>JAPLTJ010000046.1 GCA_026398175.1 Verrucomicrobiia bacterium
TCGATTTAAAACATTTGCTTCTTGAAGATCTTTTGTAAAATTCATCAAACTTTTTTACAACAACGATCGAAATACGTCTATCTTTTTTTAAAAGATTATTTATCCATCAGCTTATTATGACTTTGACCGAGGTCTTCCTGACTCCTTATTCCGCTTTGCTTTTCCGCAGTCTTTGCTTTATGAAAAAACCATTACTCTTTTTTTTAGTGCTGCTCTCATGGGGAGAAGTTGCTTGTTATTGCTTCAATCGATTGGCTCCTGATCGTATCATCATGAGAAATGGGACTATTCAAGAGGGGCTGGTCATCAAAAATGATGTTACAGTAGTTGTGTTGGAGCAACCTTCTGGCGACCGTGTTATTAAAAAACAAGAGATTGAGCGTATCGATGATGCCAACAAAGACCTCTCTTATTTTGCTGATCTTGCCAATCACGATAAGGCCCCTCCTTGGCGCATGATGGTGCAAGATATGCGCTGCAATGATGCTGTAAAATCATTTGTGCAAATTCCAGCAACTCGGATTAGTGCCGGTTATCTTAAAAACGTCCCCTATCTCTCCTTTAATATTAATAACCGTGCAGAGATGAATATCTATGGTAATCCTCGAGATCCTGCTTGTGTTGAGTTTGGTGCTTATGCACATGGAGAGAAATTGAAATTGCTACAGGGCATAGCCCGTCAATTTTTTGCAGGATACATCGGTTCACGTTCTGGCTTGGCAACCCTCTACCGCCTCGATCTTCGAGGAGATGAAGAGCGAGCTGGGAAGTTTTTTTATAAGGTTCAACCCTCTTCCAGTCCTGATTCTCACGGGGGCTGGTGGCTTTCGATTTATGATCCAGTTCGCTTGAAGAAGGCGCGTGTGAGTGATGCTGTCTACGATCAAATGACGCTTCCTTCCCATGACATCCGAGCAAAAGATGGAAAGCTTAAACATGACTTGGAGGAAAAACATCGACAGTTTTTGAATTTGAGTATGATGCGTTGGTTGGGAAAACTTCCTGGCTTTCATGGCTTCTATCGTGATGGCAACAATAAGCTGCAAGTGATGAGGAATACTAATTAGGAAACATCATCAATTACTCTTGTCCAAAATAAACCAATTAATAGAAAAAAAGCAGCCACTAACCATATTCTAATTACACCGTCGTCATTCCAGCGGACGCTGGAATCCAGGAGACCTTCAATGCAGAATTAATGGTTCTATAAATAAAGCATCACTTCTTTTTTGAGAAAGCATTTCTTCCTTTTGTGACATCAACCACTTTTACGAAAACAAAAATAAAGATCCACAGCCGCCTGGTTCCTGCCTTCGCAGGAATGACGTACCAGCGTCCGCTGGAATGACGTATGGGTGTAGAATTTTTTTATTTTGGACAGTAACTATTTTTTATGAAAAAAAAACCACCATTCATGCTGTTAGGATTAATAGGAATTTTTCTATCAAGCTGCGTCCTATCCCCTCTCGGGCCGCTAGACAAAGCGCCTCAGCATGAATCAAAAAAACTAACGGGCTATCGTCCTTTTGCGTGGGGTATTTCTACGAGCAGTTTGCAATATGAAGATTCCGCTGTGACGCCGGGCACGAAAGATTATTTTGTGCGAGATTGGGATCTTTTAGTGGCCCAGAAAAAAGCTCCTCCAGTTGGTAACGCACTTTCGAGTTGGTCTCACTTTGATAAAGATTTGGCTGCCCTCAAAAAAATTGGCGTTAATTCTTATCGGTTCAGTATCGAGTGGGCACGGGTAGAACCTCAGCCGGGAGTTTACAATGAGGAAGCTATTCGTCGGTATGTTGACATGGCGCGGCAGCTGAAAGAATCAGGAATCGAGCCGGTTGTTTGCTTGTGGCATTTTACTTTTCCAGCATGGCTGGTGGATACCAACAACGGAGCTCAATCCAACTGGCTCCATCCCTTGGCACGTTCTCGTTGGAATAATTATGTCACCAAAATGGTAAAAGAACTTTCCCCTTACGTGAAATATTATGCGCCTCAAAATGAACCTAATGGACAAATTTTGACAGCCTACATCATTGGGCTCTGGCCGCCTGGGCATTGCCTCGATTTTGATGGTTATAAAAAGGCGATGACGGCTAGTGAAGGAATGTTTCGAGATGCAGCAACGCGCATTAAGCAAATCACCCCAGATGCCAAGATCATGAGTGTTGAAGCCATTCCGTATTGGTACCGGGGTCCGCTTGATCCGGGGGGCATTATGTACAATACGGTAGAGCATAATGTGTTTGATCACCTCGATAAAATTTATGACTGCTGTGATATTATCGGATTTAATTATTATTACAGCCAGGTTGCGGGGCCACTCAGTTTGTTGACTCAGAGCCGGCATCATGGAACTCATTTTTCAATGATGGGATGGCACATCGATCCCAAAGCTTTGGGAAAATTGATTCGAAAAATCGGAAAACGTTACGACAAGCCGATGATGATTACCGAAAATGGAATTGCTGATCTTGATGAAAACCAACGGATCAAATATCTCCACGATCACATCGAGCAAATTCGTCTTGCTATGGATGAAGGGTACGATGTGAAAGGATATTTTGTTTGGTCCTTAGCCGATAATTATGAATGGCACTACGGCTACGTTCCTAAATTTGGATTAGCAGTTATGGATCCAAAAACATTTGACCGTATTTTGAAACCATCAGCACTCTACTATCGCGCTGTGATCAAAGCTTCAGAGCGAGAGGGGCGCGTCGATCCGGATCCTCCTTCTTGGAAACAATTTTTCTTAGACATGAAAAAAAGAGATTCACAGGGATGGAAGCGATAGAAGGGATGGGAGAAAATAAAATCTACCAACAGAAGAAAGTGCCTCGCTAACCACATTCTTCCTACACTTACACATTACCGTCATTCCAGCGGACGCTGGAATCCAGCGATTGTCGATACAGAATTGATCATCCCCTAAAATAAAGTCTCACTTCTTTTTTAAAGAAAGAATTTTCTCCTTTTGCAGTATCATAGCACTTTTACGAAAACAAAAATAAAGATCGAGAGCCACTTGGTTCCTGCCTTCGCAGGAATGACGTACCAGCGTTCGCTGGAATGACGGTTGGGTGTAGTGTTTTTTTATTTTGAAATATAAATTTAATTTATTTTGGACAGCAATAAATAAACTTAACTTTTATGCGTTCCTTTGTGGCTATTCCCTTTTTTTTATTCCTTCTCGGATTACTAGCGCTGACCAGTTGCTCGCAGCAGGGCAAGCGTGCTGATCTGGTCGTGGTCGTAGGAGGAGAGCCCGAATCGTTAGATCCTGCGGTCGTTACAGGTCAAGTGGATCAAGGTGTGGTGAGTGAACTTTTTGAAGGGCTTGCGCGTTTTAATAAAGCAGGTTTGTCAGAGCCTGGGATTGCTGCGTCGTGGGAGATTTCTTCTGACCATCGTGTTTACACATTTCATTTACGAGCTGATGCGCGTTGGTCTAATGGTCAACCTATCACCGCGAATGATGTTGTTGCATCATGGAAACGCGTCTTAATGCCGACGACAGGTTCAGCCAATAGTTATCAGCTTTTTGTGATTAAAAAAGCAGAGGAGTTTTCGGCTGGTAAAATTGATTTTTCCAACGTTGGTCTTGAGGTGCTCGATCAACAAACATTAAAAGTCACCTTGCGACATCCAACGCCTTATTTTATCGACCTCTGCGCCTTACCTGTCTTTGCCGTTGTTCCAACAAAGCTCATCGAGCAAGTAGGAGATGATTGGATCAAGCCACAGCGAATTATCACTAGCGGTCCTTATTTGCTGCGTGATTGGCGGATCAACGACAAGATTCGCCTGCAACGCAATCCTTTCTACTGGGATTGCAACCATGTGGCAGTGAGTACCATCGACCTGCTGCCGATTCCGCAAGCTAACACTGCCTATAATTTTTATGCTTCGGGAGAAGCCGATATGATTTTTGGAAAATTGTTTCCTCCAGCATTGATCGAAGAACTCAAAAAAAGATCTGACTGTCATTCAGCCTGTTTTTTAGGAACAGAATTCCTTCGTTTCAATTGTGTTCAAGGTCCCTTTCGCGATCCGCGTGTGCGCCAAGCTTTTTCGCTTTGTGTCGATCAATTTTTTTTAACAAAAAAAATCGCACGTGCTGGAGAAGCTCCAGCGTACAGCCTCGTTCCATCAGAAGTTCCAGGCTATCATTCACCTCATGTCACGCGGCACGATCCAGAAAAAGCGCGTCAACTTTTAGCCGAAGTTGGGTATCCAGGAGGAAAAGGATTTCCATTAGTTAACTATCTTTATAATGAGGCACAACTCACGGAAGGAATCGCTGTTGAATTACAATCCATCTGGAAAAAAGAGTTAGGAGTTTCTATTTTATTAGCGCGCCAAGAATGGAAGGTCTATTTGTCATCATTGAATCAACTTGATTATGGAATCGGGCGCTCCAGTTGGGTGGGAGATTATCCTGACCCCAACACGTTTCTTGATATCTTCACAACGACAAGCGGCAACAATCGCACCGGCTGGAAATCTCCTGCCTATGATCATTTGATCCAGCAAGCTTCTGTTACATTGAATCCAGAAGAACGCTTTCATTTATTTCAACAGGCCGAGCAATTGCTTATTCAAGATCAAGCTGTCATCGTCCCTTTATTTTATTATGCTGGCATTCAAATTTATGATCCGAAACGTTGGGGCGGAATTGAGGCAAATGTTTTGGACAAACATCCGCTATGGCAGGTTTATAGAAAATGAAACACGCTTCCTTCCAACTTAAAAATTCCTGCGTTCTTATCACGGGCGCTTCCTCGGGCTTAGGAGCTGAGTTTGCGCGTCAGCTAGCACCACACGCTGCAACATTGATTTTGGTGGCAAGGCGAGGTGAGGCTTTGGAAAAATTGAAAAAAGAATTAATGTTAAAAAATGCTTCGCTCGTTGTTCATGTGAAGAGTTTAGATTTATCAAGTGCGACAGCTCGTGAAGAGCTTGCTGCTTGGCTCAAAGAGCAATCTTTGCCGCTCAATTTTCTGATCAACAATGCTGGGCTGGGTGACTTAGGTGACTTTGGCACCGCACAGTGGGATCGTTTGGAGCCGATCCTCAACATTAATATCACAGCCCTGACTCATCTCACTCACCTGCTCTTGCCAACTCTACGCGGACATGTTCCTAGCGCTCTCCTCAATGTCGGTTCCATAGCAGGCTTTTTTCCCCTGCCTTACAATGCTGTCTACGCCGCTTCTAAAGCTTACGTAAAAATTTTTTCTGAAGCGCTTTCCATGGAAGAAAAAAAACAGGGTGTTGTTGTGACCTTGCTTTCTCCTGGACCGGTACCAACGAATTTTTTTGAAGTGGCCGCTCGTTCAGGAGAAAAAATTGTCATCGAGTCACGCGCGCCTGCCTGCTTTATTACTTCTCCCAATAAAGTGGTAAGAATAGCATTAAGGGCCCTCCTACAGAATCGAGCTTCCGTCATTCCCAATCGTTTGCTCTCTGCTGCGATTCTATTATTGCGCCTCATTCCCTTTTCATTTCTTTGGAGACTAAAAAAAGTAGAAAAGTTTAAGAGTTGAGCTGTTGAGAAGTTTCAGGAAAGATATTGCTTCAAGTTTAAGCTTCATCATCCTTCCTACTTCTATCATTGTGAATTTCCGTCCTTATTCTTCCCAAGCCGCTGCCGATTTTACTGCTGCGATGGATTTGATTGCGCCCCACATTGCCTCTGTTGAAGAAAAGATTCGTGAGCAGGCATCTTTTTTTGAATCAGGCATTGAAGAATATATTACGTATGCTTGTGGCAGCAGCGGCAAGCGTCTTCGTCCAGCATTAGCCCTTCTTGCAGGCGGCGCCACGGGAAACGTCCATTCAGAACATGTTGCCCTTGCGGTGATCTTAGAGCTTATTCACATCGCAAGTCTCGTGCATGATGACATTATGGACCAAGCAGAACTTCGGCGAGAACGCCCGACGCTCAATGCTAAATGGGGAAATGCACTAACAGTCTTGGTAGGGGATGTTCTTTTTGCACATGCGTTGAGGATGGCCACGCAGTTTTCCAAAGCAGATATCTGCCGTCGGATTGCTGATGCTGCCATTGGCGTTTGTTCAGGAGAAATTTTACAAACAGAACATCGCTTTGATACCGATTTGAGCCTTTCCAATTATTATCGCATGGTCGAGATGAAGACAGGGTCGCTCTTTGCGGTCGCCTGTGAATTAGGAGCTGTGTTTAATGATGCCCCTCCTGAAGTTGTCGCAGCGTTAAAAAAATATGGGACTCAGATTGGCACAGCCTATCAAATCATTGATGATTGCATTGATCTTGTTGGTGACGAAAAAAATGTGGGCAAGACGTTGGGAACTGATTTGCTGGGTGGAAAATTCACGCTCCCTGTTTTGATGCTGCTCCAATCAGCTTCTGAAGAGGAACAAGTAGAGCTTCGGCAGTTACTGCTCAAGCAAGAAACGATGAGTCGTGAGGATTTAGTAGCCATGATTGTGGAGCAGGGAGCATTGACGGCTGCCATTGCAGAAGCGAGTCATCTCATTGATCAAGCAGAAGCAGCATTGGAAATACTTGCAGAAAATGAGTATGTGAACGGCTTGCATAGTCTTGCTTCCTACCTGCGGGGATTGTTGCCATCGCAATAAGCCATAGTCATAGGGGTCAGTTCCGTTATTTCGCTAATTTGGTGCCAGGTCAGATAATATATGCTATGGCACCAAAATTAACAAATTACGGAACTGACCCCTATGCTTTTTCATGGAGTGGTGAGGTTTTTTGCTTTAGCATCTTCCTTCTTCTTTTCCAGGATGAACAAAAAAATCCATGTTCCAAAAAACGAGTTGCCTCGCGAGCGGCTCTCTGCGCATGGTGCGGAGACGTTACGAGATGTTGAGTTGTTAGCGCTTTTTTTGCGGACAGGGCGCGTAGGGAGGCATGTTCTTGAAATAGCAGAAGATTTACTTTGTGAGTGGGGATCGCTTCGACGTTTGGCTGGCTGTTCTCTGGAGGAGTTATCACAAATAGGAGGGATCGGTCCTGCTAAAGCAGCGGAGCTGAAAGCTGCTTTTGAAATGGGAAGGCGCATGACGAATGTTGAAACGCAAGCGCCGCTTTTAAAAGAGGGTAAGGAAATCTACCGCTTTATGAGTCCGCACCTCCAACTGTTGCCCTACGAGTCGCTTTGGGTGCTTCTTTTAGATGCGCGCTTTCGGCTGCTAGAGCGCAAAGAAATTTCTCGTGGAAGTCTCACGCAAAGCATCGCTCATCCTCGGGAAGTTTTTAAATGGGCCATTGCAAAACGGTCTTATGCCATTGCTCTTGTTCACAATCATCCCTCGGGCGATCCGGCTCCTAGCAAATCCGATATTAGTTTTACGAAGCGTCTCTCTCAAGCAGGTGATTTGTTACAGCTGCCGCTCATTGATCATGTCATCATTGGTACGGCCACGCTCGACCGCGCACCCTATTATAGTTTTTTTGAAGCGGGAATGCTCTAGTACATTGTAAATTCTACTATTGCGGCGAAGAGCTGCGTTGCGCCGGTGCTCGACTCGTCGAGTATTTCCATATACACTCCTCGTCTGTGCGCCGTCGCGCCTTGCTCTTCATCCGCACTAGCGAATTTCCAATGTACTAGCCCGAATATTTCATGGTAAATCTATTACGGCTTGCGGAAGACCCATGCTTACTGCGTTGGACTCGAATTTCGATTTGGGCGGTATGAAACATACAGCCACTGCATCGAAATCCTTCGTCCGCCTTCTAATCATGGGCCTTGCGCGGCGCCTCACTACGATTTACCATGAAATATCCGGGCTAGACTTTACTTGGAAGTTTTCTATTCTTATTTTCGAAAACAAGAATGATTTAGATTGTCCTGTAACCTGTAACCTGCTGTTATGATTCACCCCACCGCCATTGTTGATCCTAAAGCCGAGCTTGCTGACGATGTTGAGGTCGGTCCTTCTGCCATCATTGAGGCGGGAGCCACGATCGGGCCTCGTTCGCGCATTTTAGCTCATGCTGTTATTAAAAGCTGTGTTCGCATGGGAGCTGACAATGAGATTGGCTATGGAGCTATTATTGGAGCGGATCCACAAGACTTAAGTTTTAAAAAAGAGACCAAGAGTGAAGTGGTGATCGGGGAGGGAAATACGATTCGAGAATATGTAACCATCCACCGAGGCGCTGTGGCTGAGAGTCAGACGATCGTGGGGGATCACAACTATTTAATGGTGGGGGTTCATTTAGGACACAATGTTCATCTCAGAAATAGAATTATTATCACCAACAACTGCCTGTTAGCAGGCTATGTCGAAGTGCAAGATCGTGTCGTACTCGGTGGAGGCTCTGTCTTTCATCAGTTTATTAGAATTGGAGCATTGGCTATGGTACGAGGAGGAAGCCGTATCAGTAAAAACATTCCGCCTTATTTGATGGCCTATGAAAGTAATTTAGTTTCGGGTCTCAACGCTGTAGGACTACGACGAGCAGGAATGAGTATGGAGATTCGAATGGAAATCAAACGCGCCTTTCGACTAATCTACCGTTCAGGGCTGAACGTGACGGAGGCTCTTCAAACCGCACGTCAGAAAACATGGTCATCCGAGGCGATGTCATTTTTTGATTTTATTGATCAATCTAAAAAACGTGGCATTTGTAATGGAAGATTTAGAGGGAGTGTTGCCATCGAAGAGGAAGAGGAATAATGATTTTTCCAGATTGTTCTTGTAGATTTTTCCTTTACCTTCTATAAAGCAAGAGTAGTTTTTCAAAAATTCCAAACCTTAATATAAAATCAGCAATGAAATTAACTGGCCCCTTCAATCAACTTCGAAGTTTTCTTCCATCTATAGTGGGTGCGAGTGGCTATCGCTTTCTCTGCATCTTCATGGCAGCTCTTCTATTCTGTGGCATGAATAGCCAGGTCATGGCTGCTTCCGTACCTCTTGGAGCTAACAATGCTCCTGCATCAGGAGATCAATTTAATAGCGAATCTTTTCTTAAAGCCAGTAATCCTAACGCTGATGATAATCAGCAATTGACATGGGGAGAAAAGATTGGAGCTGGCATATTAGGAGTTGCTCTCCTAGGAGGAGCAGTTGCTGGTGGTTACAAATGCTATGCAAATCTCAAAAAAGTGCAAGCAGGGGGAAATGGTTTTGAATCGATTTCTTCTCATGGTGACGATTCCAGTAATTCAGCAAGAGGTGGAAGTGCGAATGTGAAGGAAATCCAAATAGAGACGCTAAAAGGGGATGGTGATCAGGGTTTTTTTGCGCCTGCAGAACAAACCTTAGTGTTAAAACAAAAAGCTAGTGAATCACTCGATTGCTTGAGAGCAGGAGCATTGATGTTAGGGCAAGGCGCCTATGATCTAGTGACTCTGAAATCTTGTCGCTCAGCAGCAAGTGCAGAGGAACTTGCAGCAAAGAAGCCTCTCATGAATCACCTCAAAGAATTTCTTACAGCTCAATTAAAGGAGGAGCTTGCTGCGCAACTGCTCCAGAGACCATTCCTAGTAAAAATTTATGACCTTGTCGCTCTTACGCAACACGCGTTGCCAAGTCATCAGACGGAAAGGCAGAAGAATTATGAAGCAATGGAAGCTCTCGGAAAGAGGCTAGCTACTCAGCTGACTGCTTCCGAAAAGTATGAGAAATATTTACCTCACTTGAATGCTAAAAACAAAAGAGCAGCAGATATCGAAGCTTTAAATCCTGAGAATTCCATTGATGCCATCTTGGCTACTTTGGATACTGAGATGAAAGAAGCCATAGGGGAGGCATTACAAAAATACGCTGGCGACAACGATGAGCTAGGAAAAGCATTCGCCTATTTTATAGCGAAGAATCAAGACGAATGGCATCCAGGACATCTGCTTGCTTTGAATACTGCATTCGACAATATGGAAAATGATTTAACAGCCGAAATAATTGTTAATAAAATGCATGAGGCAGTCCAAGCACGCTGGTATCAGGATAACAAGATTGCAATGAGCAAGTAAGGAGGACAAGTCAAAGATTGGTAAGTTGATGAAGAAAAACTTTAACAACCAAACTCATCCCATGCGGTGATTTATCGCTGCATGAGATGTTCTGAAAACAGGGAGCCTTCGGGCTCCCTATTTTTTTTTGGAGCTGTAGCTAGAAGCTGAAGTAATTTTTGAAAGAAGTCTCTGCGCGTGTAGACAGCCACTGGATTCCAGCGTTCGCTGGAATGACGAAGTGTGATGATGAAGCTTTTATTGCAAAAGGATATCCTTATGCGCGCAGAAATAAGAAGCTAACGTCGTTGTTATCTGCATTAACAAAAGCACCGTCATTCCAGCGAATGCTGGAATCCAGCGGCTGTCTGTACAAACATTGAGAGCTAATCAATAAAAAAACTCACTCAATTTTCTTTCCCCAACGTCTTCTGATACGCCATCAACCGCTCATAGAGCGGGCTAAGTCCTTCAGGAATGATGCGTGTTCCTGCCAAGAGAGGCATGAAGTTTTGATCGTCACGCCATCTCGGGACGATGTGGAGGTGAAGATGCTCGCTGACTCCAGCGCCTGCAGCAGAGCCGAGGTTGAGGCCAACGTTAAATCCTTGAGCGCGGACGACGCCACGCAGCAGCTCTTGAGCGTGCAAGGTGATGTTCCAAAGATCGAGAACTTCCGCTTCCGAGAGCTCGCTCATATCAGCTCGTTTTTGATAAGGCACCGCCATGAGATGACCTACAGCATACGGATATTTATTCATGATCAAAAAAGCATTTTTTCGACGAGTTACCACCAAATGCGCAGCATCATCAGAAGAGTGTGCTGCATCGAGCAGAAAATCTTTGTCAGGCTGATGTCCGTTTTCAAAATATTCAACACGCCATGGAGCCCAGAGCGTTTCAAGATGGTTTGCTATCATAGGAAAAAAAGCTAAAGGAAATTAACCGCAAAGAAAATATTTTTAAAAGGAATAGCCACAAAAGAACACAAGGATCACAAAGAAATTTAATTTTTTGTGTGATCTTTGTGTTCTTTTGTGGCTATTAATTCTTTTGTAATCGCCTCCGCAGCCTTTTCGTAGGCTCCTTCCGAGCGCAGGGTCGCAGCAACAGCCATAACGTCTCTCGACAGTTGCAGTGCCGCATCCTGATGTTCTAAAAAATGAGATGCCTCCTGAGCGAGGGCTTGGGGTGTAGCGGCCCCTTGAAGAAATTCTTTAACCACAGGACGTCCTGCCAGAATGTTGATGATTCCGAGATAGGGAACTTTGATGAGCGCACGAGCAACAATGGCGGTGAGGGGTGTGGCTTTGTAGACGAGGGCATAGGGAAGACCCAGCGCTGCCGCTTCGAGGGTTGCCGTGCCGGAGCAGACCAGTCCAAAAGTCGCCCTCTGCATGAGGCTGTGAGCTTGACCAACAGTGATTGTGATTGGGAGATGAATCTTCGAGGCCATGGTCTTCATTTCCTGGGCGTGCGCCGCAGTTGCTGCTGCAGCTTCGCAACGCACGGTTGAGTTTTCTGCGATGACACGTTTTGCTGCCGCTGCCATCACGGGGAAAATATGATGTACTTCGCGTGAACGACTGCCAGGAAAAAGACCGAGCAAGCGCTCTTCTCGTTCTAACTTCGGTTGCAGTGCCATCAACTTTTCGACTAACGGATGTCCTGAAAAATTCGTTAACAGGCCAGAAGCTTCATAAACTTTTTCTTCAAACGGAAAAATGCAGATCATCAAATCCAGATTGCGAGCCATTTCTGGGATGCGGCGTCGATTCCAAGCCCAAACTTGAGGGCTGATGTATTTGATAATTTTGAGTGGGAGTTTGCGACGGCGAATCGCTTTGGCTAAACGGAGATTGAATCCGGCATAGTCGATGAGAATGATCGCTTCTGGCTTCTCTTCTTCGAGTTGTTTTAAGAGGGCTGAAAATTTTTTGCGGAAGTAGCCATATTTTTTGATGACATCCCAGAGGCCCACTACACCAGCTTCTGCGATCCAATCATCGAATCCCTTGTGCAAAGAAATCGCTTCCATTTTTGGGCCGCCAGCTCCTGAAAAAGTAATGTTGGGAAGTTTTTTCTGCAGCTCTTCCATCAGCGCAGCGCCATGGGCATCTCCGCTGGCTTCTCCTGCTACTAATGCAATTTTCATGTGACGTCATTCCAGCGAACGCTGGAATCCAGCGGCCGTCGATTGGAGTTTAATTGTTTATGAAAGTAAGATTTCTTTCATTTTATTAGAAGTTTTCATTTTCTTCTGTGAAATCATATCGCTTTTACGAAACCAAAACTAAAGATCCACATTCTCCTGGATTCCAGCGTCCGCTGGAATGACGGTAATGTAATTGAATTTAAGCTAGTGGCAATTTTGGTTTGTTGTTTTTTATTTTTGCTGAGCCCGATTGGTCTCTTCAATCTTGCGAGTAATCTTTAAAGCTAGATCCAAAGCGGCTGCCGCTTCATAGCCGTTGACGCGCGGCTGACTCCCCATGCGCGCACAATCAACGAAAGCAGCCAGCTCGCGTTGGAGCGGTTCTCCCTTGATGACATGGACGCGATGTTTTTTTATTTCTTTACCATTCATGCGAAGCATGTAGCCGTTCTGCTTTTGATAATTGAGAGAGAGGTAAGCATCTTCTTGAAAGATGCGAATCTTTCGGACTTTATCGCGGCTGATGCGACTGGCTGTGAGGTTGGCGACGCATCCATTTTCAAAATGAATTCGCACATTTGCAATGTCCTCTCCGCGGCTCAGGACGGCGATTCCAACGGGATCGATGCTTTTGACAGGAGAGCGAACGAGATGCAAGACAATTTCTAAATCGTGAATCATCAGATCGAGCACCACGCCAATATCGATGCTGCGATTGGGGTAAGGTGAGAGGCGGGTTACTTCTAAGAAGCGTGGATTCTTGAGTTGTTTTTCTAACGCTTCCAGAGCGGGATTAAAACGTTCGACATGGCCTACTTGAAGGACGCAGTGATGCTTGTGAGCAAGCGCCGCCAATTGCTGGGCTCCTTCGGTTGTGTCGGCGAGTGGTTTTTCAATGAGAAGATGTTTTTCTCGTTGTAATAAAAAAGAACCAACTTCGAAGTGAGATTCTGTCGGAGTGGCGACCGTGGCTGCATCGACGAGTTCTGAAAATTCTTCCAAAGAATGGCAGACAACGCCGCCATATTTTGCAGCGGCCTTCTGAGCAGCTTGTTTATTGGCATCCAGGATGGCAACGAGTTCGCAGTTGGGGAGCTCGGAGTAGATGCGGGCATGGTTGATGCCGATGTGGCCTACGCCAATGACGCCGGCTTTGATAATTTTCATGGGTTAAGAATAAATAAAATTAACCACAAAGAATATAAAAATAATTAACCGCAAAGAACGCAAGGAGAGCAAAGAAAAAACCTGACGGCGATTTGTTTTCTCAAATTCATAGACTTGAATGACGATACCAATGAATACAAAGCATCAAATAATGAAGTTTCTTCCTTCAATTTTTTTGCTTCTTTTTTTGCGCTCTTTGCGGTTAATTCTCTTCTTGGTTTTACGCTACTCCCCAAAGCGTGACGCCAAGCTGTTCGGCGAGCGCGAGTAGTTTTTCTTTTTCTAGAAGCAGCGTGCAACCAGCCTCCAGTGCGATGATGTTGATTCCGGCAGTAGCAGCTGTTTCAAGAGTCTTTGTTCCAATGACAGGAACATCAAAGCGCATGTCGTGGTTTGGCTTGGAGACTTTGACCATGCAGGCATCGCCGCGGCCCAGCATTCCTCCTCGCTTAATGGCTTCATCGGTTCCTTCAAATCCTTCGACGGCAAGCACCGTTCCGTTTTTAACAATAACGGTTTGACCGATGTCGAGTCGGCTTACTTCTTTGGCGATGCGATGACCAAATTCAATATTTTCTAAAGCGCGTTTGCGCAGCTTGGGACCAGCGATCCAACCTGGAGTGACAAGACTCTCTTCCAAAAAAGTGGTGGCAGGTAATAGTGTGACGCCAGCTTTTTCAAGCTCGCGAGCCAATGTTGAAAAAAGAGACTCCGCATTTCGCTCTTTGAGGGTAGCGAGAAGAAGAAGTGCTTTGAGATCAGGGCGGAGGTCAAAAAGGTTTTTAGGAGCGATTTGCCCGGCCATAATCCCATGAGGAATAGCGCTCTTGCGAGCTGCTGCAAGAAGTTTTCCAACTTGTCCGACGCGCATCCAAATCATCTCATCGACTTCGTCAGCAAGCGCAGGATTGGTCTCTCCTTCAAAAGCAGCGACGACAATCTTCTTCACGCCAGCAGCTCGAGCGCCGCGTGCAATCAGGAACGGATAGGTTCCGTTACCAGCGATGAGGAAGAGAGAAGAAATATTCACAGGGATAGAAGCGATGGAAGGGATAAAAGAATTTTTTTTAAAGGCGAAGTAAAATTTTGAAGAATGGGATCGGAGTTTTTTGGAGATAATTTTAAAAACCGAAAAGCTCAAAAGCTAAATTTATTTTTGTCTTTATCTCTTCCATCGCTTCCATCCCTGTGAATCAATTCACCACAATATTGACGAGTCGTCCTGGAACAACAATCACTTTTTGAATTTGCTTATCAGCGAGGTGAGGGGCAAGTGAAGCGTCTTTCAGGGCGGCTTGCTCGACTTCTTCTTTGCTTGCTGTTGTAGCGAGAGTAAGGCGTCCGCGGACTTTGCCATTCACTTGAAGAACGTAGGTTGTCTCTTCGAGGAGTAAAAATTTTTCATCCCATGTGGGCCATGTTGCTTGAGAGGCCGAAATCCCTATTTTTTGAAGAGAGAGAAAAGGAGTGCTCAACTGCATCCAAAGTTCTTCCGCAAGGTGAGGCGCGAATGGGCTCAGCAAGCGGAGCAAGGTGTGAAGGGCTTCCAAGGGGCATGGCTTAGCTGCTGTGAACTCATTGACAAAGACCATCATCTGCGCGATGGCAGTGTTGAACGAAAGCACCTTGATGTCATGAGTGACTTTTTTGATCGTGGCATGGACGACTTTTTGTTGAGCAGGGGTGAGTGGAATGTCAGCGATGTTATTAGAAACAGTCCAAGCATGTGTTGCTGAATCTTGCTGCATCCCGAGGCGCCAGACACGAGCGAGGAATCTATAAATTCCTTCGACTCCGGTGGTGCTCCACGGCTTTCCATGTTCCAGAGGGCCCATGAACATTTCGTAGAGACGCAAGGCATCAGCGCCATACTGCGAGATGACTTCTCCTGGGCTAACAACATTGCCGCGGCTCTTGGACATTTTTTGTCCATCGCTCCCAGCAATCATCCCTTGATTGACGAGGCGCTGAAAGGGTTCGCAGGTGGTGAGGTGACCCAAATCAAAAAGGGCTTTGTGCCAGAAGCGAGCGTAGAGCAAGTGGAGAACGGCGTGCTCGGTACCGCCGATGTAAATATCCACACCGCCACGCTTCTTTGAAAACTCTACTGCTGCTGCGAATTGCTGCGTCGCATCGGTGCTCGCGTCCTCGAGTACCTCTTGTACACTGCGGTGCTGCGCGCCGCTGACTCCTGGTGCTTCGCTAGCATCAGCGAGTTTTGAAAGAAGCTTTCTGTCTGAGGCATTTCCCCCCATCCAATAAGTCTCCGCATCTTTTCCGATAAAAGATTTTTTATTGTGAGGATCGCAGAAGCGCAAATAGTACCAGCATGAACCGGCCCATTGAGGCATGGTGTTGAGTTCCCGAGTAGCCGTTTCTGAATAACGAACCCATTCTTTGGCCTTGGCCAGAGGAGGCTCTGCGGTTCCTGTTGGGCGGAAGTCTTCCATCTCGGGTGGCTCCACGGGAAGTTCTTGTTCGGAAAGGCCACGATGCTTTCCATTTTCCCAAACAATCGGAAACGGTTCTCCCCAATAGCGCTGGCGTGAGAAGAGCCAGTCACGAAGCTTGTATTGAATCTTGCGACGGCCGCAGGAATGCTCCTCCAACCAGTTGATGATTTTATTTTTACCTTCCGCTGCTGTTGCTCCATTGATGAGAGGCGAGTTGATGGCAAGGTCGTTTTCGATAACAGTGCGTATCGGAAGATCAAACTGCTCCGCAAATTCTTTGTCGCGCTCATCGTGAGAAGGAACAGCCATGATCGCTCCCGTGCCATAGCTCATCAGGACATAGTCGGCGACCCAGATAGGAAGGGCTTCGCCGTTGATCGGGTTGATAGCCTCAATGCCGAGGGAAATGCCTGTTTTTGTTTTGGCTAAATCGGTGCGCTCAAGATCGCTTTTTGCATTGCAGCTCTTGCGGTAGTCAGCAAGGGCTTCTGAGGCTATTCTGAGTTCATCAAGTAAAGGGTGCTCTGGAGCTAAGACAACGTAGGTAGCTCCGTACAAGGTGTCAGGGCGAGTTGTGAAAACCGTGATGGTTTTTTCTGGCTGATCTTTGATTTTGAAAACAATCTCAGCTCCTTCGCTCCGTCCAATCCAGTTGCGTTGAAGTTGTTTGATGGAATCAGGCCAGTTGACTTTTTCAAGATCTTCGATCAGACGATCGGCGAGCGTGGTGATACGAAACATCCATTGACGCATCGGACGACGCTCGACAGGAAATCCGCCAACTTCACTTTTTCCATCAATGACTTCTTCATTGGCTAAGACCGTTCCTAATTCCTGGCACCAATTGACGGGAATGTCCGCCACGTACGCGAGGCGCACAGCATCTGCATCAGCACCGTGGTAGGTTGAGAGTGGTTCTATTTTTTTTGTCGCTGGATTGAACCAAGCGTTGTAGAGCTGTAAAAAAATCCATTGAGTCCATTTAAAATATTCTGGATCGGTCGTGCTGACTTCACGAGACCAGTCATAGCTAAATCCCAGCTGTTGCAATTGGGTGCGAAAATTGCCGATGTTTTTCTTCGTTGTTTCCCGAGGATGTTCTCCTGTTTTAATCGCGTACTGTTCTGCCGGAAGGCCAAAGGCGTCCCATCCCATCGGATGAAGAACGTTAGCACCTTTTAAGCGATGATAGCGCGAGAGAATATCGGTAGCCGTATATCCAACGAGATGCCCGACGTGAAGTCCTTCACCGCTCGGGTAGGGAAACATGTCGAGGATGTACTCTTTTTTTTGAGCAGGATCGAAATCAGGATCGCCAGGATTTTTAGCGCGAAAGGCATTCGAGCTCAGCCAATGGTGTTGCCAGCGGGGTTCAAATTCGGGAAAGGGGTAGGAATGCTGAGGTGTGGACATGGGGGAAGATTGTAACGAGTAAAGAGTCAAGGGTGAAGAGTATTTTCAAAACCTCAGTAAATGAGAATTATGAAATTAATACTCAGTCGCAGCTGCCCTTTACCCTTCACTGTTCAAATCTCTTACCACCCAATATCCAATGTCAGCGTGGAGAGGTTTTCATTTGCTGGCAAAATGGCAACAGAGCTTCTGCTGCCGACGTCATCAAAGCCAAAGCCATAAGCCAACTGATCAATGCTAACTTCATGCCAAAATTTGGCCCAATCATTAGCAGGTTCTCCTTGATAATAGTTGTCAGAAAGAATCCACAAACTTGGATCGGTAGCAACGTTACGATTAATAGCAGCTGAAAACTGTGCGCCAAAGGCATTCGCATTAGTACTACCTGGAAGAAAGGCTCCGCTGCAGGTAAAAACGTCATAGCTTGTTGGTTTGGACATAGTGTAAGGCCCTTGTCCATTGCGATAAAAAGTGAGAATGTTATTCACAACGTGACCGATGTAATGATTGCCTTGGTCTCCTTTTTGATCATAAGCATCGAGCTCGTTGAGCGTGTAGTAGTTCCAAATCGTATTTAAATAATCATCAAAATAGTTGGCATAGGCTCCGCCAGATTTAAAGAGAGGGCTGTGGTAAGGAGAAATAAGACGAATGATTTTGCCGCCGACAATCTGAGTTAATTTTTTAAAAGGATCAGCAATATTGGAAGCGGTCAAATATTTGTTGATCAAGTCATCTCGACTCGCAACTCCAGATGAAGAGCCTTGCCCCAAGGTAATTCCTCGTTGTGCAGTTGTTCCAGAAACACCTTTGATCGTAAAAGACATCGGGATGCTGAAACAATCAATTTGGGTCATGTTGCCTCCAAAAGAAACGGTATCTAAATGAGGGTTATTAGGTTGAGGTGTTGGATCATAAGTCATCTCAAACCAATCAAAAGAAATGGCATAATTAGGATCATTAAGATTTTCCAAATTAGGTTGGCTGTAGCCATTAGTTGTGGCATTGATTTGCATGACTAATGGATGGTTGATCGAGATATAGATTCGCGTGCCATAATATTTTCCATCACCAGGAAGATAAAGGGTATGATTTTTTACATCAGCAAGAGTAAAGGAAGGTAATATCTCATTGGCGGTGCCAATATTGACATTGCCAACACTTCCTGTTCCTTGTGGACCAGCCTTGATCGTTCTGTTAGCAAGGGTGACATAGCTCACCTGATCTTTGGGTAGGTTGACAATTTGAATATAAATTTGATCGTCGTTCAGCTTTCCATTACTGCCATTGTTCAGAATTAAAGAGAAACTGCCTGCAGGAAGGTCTTCGTAAGTCGAACTGCTTGGATCTCGATGTTGAGAGGGCTTGGCTGTTGCGGTGGCGCTTAGACCTGCAATAAAAAAGCAGATTAAAAAAGCAGCGATGATTTTTTTTATCAGTTTGTTTTTCATGAAATAAAGGAAAATAAAATGAATATCCAAAAAAGAAGTTAGCAATTATTTAGTTCACTACCTAGAAGAAGAAAATTGTTTAGCAAAAAAATTAGCAGAGATGTCGGAGGCTTCCAAGAAATTAGTTGCATCTTCTGCTGTAGTAGCGACCTTGAAAACAGATTTTAGGTCATCTTCATTGGGCTTCTTTCGAAACGTTACTTCTGATGCGAATGGCTGTTTCGCTCTGGTGCGTCACTCTTGGGAATGCGGGAAGCGGGCATCGAGTAGCTGGAAAGAAGTTTATTGTCCTCAAAACGTGAATGAAAATAAAAAATGTTACGCGATATATCTGGTTTTAAACTGTTCAATCATGGCTCTGGTTGGATTTTTTTTTTCAAGCTCTTCAGAAAATTAGAATTAGCAGAATTTATAAAACCTAGTTATGATGATTTTTCGTGAATAAACCTATTGATTCTTTAAAAACTGATTGGAAATTCAAACTCCTCTATGATGGAGAATGTCCTTTTTGCAAACGTGAGATCGCTTGGATGGCCAAGCATGACAAAAAAGGAAATCTCGCTTTTGAAGATATTACCGCTCCTAACTTTGATCCTACACGTTATGGGCTTACTCGTAAAAAAGTCATGGGAGTCATTCATGGAGTTTTTTATGATGGTCGGATTATTGAAAAAGTAGCTGTTTTTATTGAAGCTTATCGGCTCTTAGGGCTCGGTTGGTTGGTGGCCCCGCTCTCTTGGCCACTGATTCATCCAATAGCCAACTTTGCTTATGAACTTTTTGCACGTTATCGCGTTCCTCTTGGAAATCTTTTTGGCCGTCATGGCTGTTCTTCTAGCCGTTGTAACGTAGAATTTGAATAAGGAAACTAGTTTGATGCCCCTACTCCAACAGCCGATTGTTCGCGTCACTAACTTAAGCAAGAGTTATCGATTTCAAACTATCTTAAAAGATCTCTCTTTTTGCTTAGAGACAGGAAAAAGAATTGCGCTCGTTGGACCGTCAGGATGTGGTAAAACAACTCTCTTAAATTGCTTGGGTGGCGTTGATCGTGTTGATACCGGATCGATTGAAATCAATGGTTTGAAACTAGAAGAACTTTCCAGTGAAGAGCTCACTCAGATGCGCAGAGAATCTATTGGAACTATTTTTCAGTTTTTCCATCTCCTGCCGACCTTATCAGTCTTTGAAAATATCGAATTCCCATTACAGCTCCTTGGAATAAAGGGAGCAGAGCGAAAAGAGCGAGTGATGGAACTGCTGACCAGAGTCGGTTTAGTTCATCAGCTAAAAGCATTGCCTACAGAACTCTCCGGAGGGGAAATGCAGCGTGTGGCTATTGCTCGAGCACTAGTGCATCGACCCTGTCTTTTGCTAGCGGATGAACCAACAGGAAATCTAGATTCAGTCAATGGTTCAAAGGTGCTAGAGCTTCTTGCAGAGCTCTCCAATGAATATCATATCACCATGCTCATGGTAACGCATAGCCATGAAGCGGCTCGTATTTGTCATCAGGTTTTTGAAATGCAAGATGGAATGATGATTGAGAAATTAAATGGTATAGCCCAACAGGAAAACAGGTGAAAAGCTTTTTTGTGCTTTCTCTTCTTGTCAAGCGTCTGACGCTGCGGCATTGGCTTAAAGCACCTAGACAAACCTTACTACAAGTCTTTATTCTCTCTCTGGGAATAGCCGTTTTCTTTTCTATAAGGCTTGCCAATAAAGCTGCCATGAGCAGCTTCGAACATTTTACAACACTCCTTCATCAGGAGAGCGATTGCCAAATCAAAGCGACTGCTGGAAAGCTCTCGATCAGCATTCTCAAAGAATTGAGAGGATCTTTGGGGGCAATGCCAGTAGAACTCATTCCTATTTTGGATCTCACTGCAACTCAACCCCCCACTCAACATGAAAACGTTATTTCTCGCTCTCTTTTTCAACTTGTCGGATTGGATCTTGTTGCTTTGCAAAACTTGAGATCACCTGAAGAATTAGAAATTGATTCCTCAGCACAAAATCAAAAAACAGTTGGTCTTTTTGTAAGTCATGAATTGGCCTTAGAAAAACATTTAAAGATTGGGTATCCTTTTCCTTTAGTCGTCGATGATGAGGTGATCAATTTTAAAGTGGCTGGATGGATTCCTGAGACACCCTCTCGTCCCAAAGTCTCTTCCCATCTCGTTCTGGTCGATCTTCCTCTGTTACAATTCCTCACGCATCATGAAGGAAAAATATCTCAAATTAATTGCCTTCTTCCCGAAGGTTCATCAAGAGAAGCTAGAAAAAAAGAGCTTTTTGAAATCCTGTGGAAAAATAGTCGTAGACGTTTTGAAGTAAGCAGCTCTCAGGATGAACGAAAAAAAACGGCACTCATGACACAAGCTTTCAGGATGAACCTGACTATCCTTTCTTTTATCGCTCTCTTGGCCGGCCTCTATCTTATTTTTCAAGCTCTGGATGGAGCTGTGGTTAGGAGGCGTCGTGAAATTGCTATTCTACGCTCTCTTGGAATCACAGAACAAATCATCCGTTATCAATGGCTAATCGAGGCTCTTATATTAGGACTTTGCGGCGGTGTCTTGGGGAGTCTTTTAGGTTGGGGCGCTGCTCAGTTTGCTGTTCGGTCTGTGGCTGCTGTGGTGAGTGCGCTCTATTATACTACCACCATTGAAGCTGCTCATTTAGATAGTAGAGAATTTTTTTTAGCAATGGCTCTTGCTCTAAGTTCTGCGCTGATCACCGGCTGGTGGCCTGCACGCCAGGCTGCACGGACGCCTCCAGCGCAAATCCTTTCCCAAGAACACGATCAAGAACCTTCAACGGGTTTGTTGCAATCGATTAAATTAGGATTTCTTTTTTTGCTTCTGAGTGGATTGCTTTCTCTCATGCCAGTAGTAACTCTTTTTAAAAATGTGCGCCTTCCGCTTGGTGGATATGCAGCAACATTTTTTTTAATTTTAGGGGGAGGTTGTTTTTGCGGTTATTTTACAGAGAGACTAGGTGTTGTCGCCTCCTATTTTGCACCATTTTCTCCAGCTCTAAGGTTGGCAACAAGTCATCTTCGACCTCTCTCAAAGCGTCATTACCTGGCTGCTTCTGGCATCCTGTGTGGTGTTACCATGGCCGCTGGAATGTTGATCCTCATTGAAAGTTTTGAAACAACGATACACTGTTGGATTGAGACGACTTTTCAAGCAGATCTCTACATCAGTAATGCTGATTATCAAGGGACCTCTCTGGAGCATCAACTTTCTCCTCAAATCTGGCAGAATATTGCTCATCATCCAGCTGTTGCGGATATTCAATTGATTGCGTCACGCGCCATTACGGTACACGAGTTGCCTACGATGATTAGCGGCATTGATGTCGATTTTCTAAAACGCCATCATAATATCCTCTGGAAGCAAGCACCCCTTAGCGATGATTTTTTTGATCAGGAAAAAAATAGCCACCTTGTTTTGGCAAGTGAAAGTTTTTTAGAGCGCTTTCAACTACATCGTGGCGATCATGTGATCATCTCAACCCCATCTGGAAATCAAGAGATGACGATTGCGGCGGTCTTTTCTGAATATGGAAATGAAAGAGGATCACTTTTTTTAGATCGACATCATTTTAGTAACTATTTTCAGGACAATGTAGCAACAGTTTTAATTGTTGTTCTAAAGCCTGGTGTTGATGCCGAAAATTTAAAGCTGGAGCTTTCCTCTCGATTCCCAGGCCTTACTATTCTGACTAATAAAAATCTCCGCGAAGAAATTCTCCGTGTTTTTCATCAGACCTTTTCCATAACCTACGCTTTAGAATTTATTGGAATTGTGGTTGCTATTATTGGTTTAGGAATGACTCTTTCTAATATTCTGATGGATCGAGCAAAGGAAATCACAACACTACGAGCCCTTGGTTGTACTTACCATACGATTGCCGCTTCAACAGCACTAGAGGGGGGATTGCTTGCCTTTAGTGCTGCTATTACTGGGATTATCGTGAGTCTTGCCATGGGATTGATTCTCATCTACGTGATCAACAAGCAAAGCTTTGGATGGACATTACAATTTACGGTTCCTTATTTTTCTTTATTGATTCTTGGAATGGCTGTTGTCATCTCAGGTGCTATCGTGGCCTATGGAGTGTCACGTAAATGCTCTCGACTCAAAGTAGACGTTCATGAATAAAATCATCATGCTTTTCTTGTTTTTAGTGGTATTTGTGTCATGGCAACTTCAGGCAGGTAATGATAATGGCTTTTTGATTCCACAAGCAGGATACCACTTCTCCTTTCCAAAGGACTATGGAAGTCATGATGATTTTAAAACGGAATGGTGGTACATCACGGGGCATCTCTTTAATGATGAGGGAAAACGCTTTGGATTCGAATCAACTTTTTTTCGAACCGCTCTCAAACCCTTTTTAGAAGCTGAACTCGAGAAGCAAAGTGATTTTGGAACGCAAACGATTTTTTTTGCAGATATGGCATTCTTGGATGTGAAGAAACAAAAATTTCTTTTTGAGCGCCGTTGGAATCGTAATGGCTGGGATGCTTCTGCTTCAAACAATAAACTTGATGTGCGTAATGGCAATTGGTCGCTTGTTATGAATGATAACACAAAAAAAAGCATGAAGCTTTCTGGGTCCATTCGAGGAGATGTTTCTTTTCAACTCACATTAACACCACTAAAGCCATTAGTGATTTTTGGTAAAAATTCTGTTTCAAGAAAAGGAGAAGATCCTACCGCTGTGAGTTATTATATGACTTTCCCGCTTCTTCATGTAGAAGGAACACTCGTGAACGGAACACAAGAACAACACATTCATGGAGATGCTTGGATGGACCATGAAGTTAGCAGTAGCCAACTTGCTTCCAATCAAGTCGGCTGGGATTGGTGCTCTCTTCAACTCAAAGACGGACGCGAAATCATGGCCTACCGAATGCGCCGCTCGGATGAAACTACCGATCCTTTTTCTACACTGACCTGGATTGATCCCCAAGGAAAACTGACCAGCTACAATGGAAAAGAATTTTCGATGGAACCGATACGTTACTGGAAAAGCCCCATGACGCATAATCGCTATCCTATCAGCATGCGCCTTCATACAATCGATCCAACAAATAATCAACCAGTCGCTTTTGTATTAGTCCCGCTTGCAGAGAACCAAGAACTCATTGGAAACAAAGGCCTGAGCTATTGGGAAGGCGCTTGTCGTGTTCTTGATTGTAACAATCACGAAGTTGGCTCCGCTTTCCTAGAGTTAACTGGCTATGATGCTGGTTTTCGGAAAAATTTTCGGTAGTAAAAAATGCTCTAGAGGGTGTCTTGAAAATGGATAAAATTGATGCAGTACAAGGAGCGAGAAGCACAGCAGAGGAGTGTATAATACCATCTCCCTAAAATAACTGGACCATCTGACTTGTTATTTTGGCGCTGAGCTTCGTTGTCAGATCTGGCGTTATGTTCGCATAGCGCTGCACTCTTCCGCCTTGCTCAACACCAAACTTCCAGCGTCTTATTTTGGGGAGATGGTATAAGTAATACTCGACGAAGGAGAGCATCAGAGCGACGATGTAATGCGCGATTTTAGTTTTTTCAAGACACCCTCTAGCGGGCTTGAAGCTTTCCTAAGCCTCCATCTACACCTAACACCTGACCGGTAATCCAAGATTGAAGAGGATCTAAAAACCAAGTAATTGCCGATGCTAACTCAGCAGGCTCTCCAATACGACCAAGCGGATGCATTGCTGCTGACTTTTTGAGAATGGTTTCGTTCTCTGTGAATTTTTGAGTTAATCCAGTACGAACCAATCCTGGTGCTACACAATTGACACGGATATGATAAGGAGCATAGGTAGAAGCTGCGGCAAGAGCCATGCCTTCAATACCAGCCTTAGCGGCAGCAATGGCTTCATGATTCATGAGGCCGCGTTGCGCTGCTACTGAGGAACAAAAAACAATACTCCCTCCTTCGGGTTGCTTCATCATCACGCGTACAGAAGGGCGCAAAAGATAAAATGCTGTTTTTAGATTTAAAGATAATGTCTCTTCAAATTCTTCATCACTGATTAAGTGGGCTGGTTTAAGAAGAATGGATCCAGCACAATTTACCATTCCATCAAGACGACCAAATTCCTTGACGATAGAATCAAAAAAGGAAGTAACAGCACTACTATCGGAGGCATCTAGCGTAGCAATCTTAAGTCGTCCAGTTCCGCTAAAAGGAGCAAGCGCCGATTCTAATTTATCCTCATGGCGAGCAGCAGCAATAACATCCCATCCCTTTGAAAGAAGTGATGCTACAACAGCAGAGCCAATACCACCTGACGCGCCAATAACCAAGGCTACTTGCCGACGGGGGTCATTGTTATTCGGAATTGGCGAAGGAAGTCTTTCCATAAAGCTTAGGGTTTAGTGTCGAGGAGGTTTAAAATTACTTGAGCTTTATCTTTGGTGTAATCACCAGAGGCTTTTCCAAGAATAATTCCATTTTTATCAACAACCAAGATAGCAATATCTTTTGTTGAAGGAAGGCTGAGTTCCTTTAAAAAAGAAGATCGATTCGTATAGATTGTCCAAACATGAGCTCGCAGTTCTTCTTCGGTAATGCCTCGTCTCATTCCGTGATCAATCCAGGGAGCAACTAGCTTCCAGGGATTTTGCAAAAGAGGGATTTCCAGCCAGGCTATTTTATTTTTAGGAGAGCGAAGATTCAAATGATCAATCCAAGAGCTGACAGAGTCTTGCTGTTGTCGCTTAAAGGCAACCAAGAGGAGGTTTTTCTTAGCTTGTAAATCATGAGGCAAGACCCAGCTTTTACCATTAAGATCATGAGCATGAAGCAGAGGGATTTTTACTTCCTGAGATGACATGGAAAAAGCATTAAAACAAAAAAGTAAAAAAAGAGCACTCGTTGAGTAGAAAAGAGGATGAAATTTCATTTTAAAAAGCTAGTTTATAGCTTATTCAAAAAAATTATATCACTAAATTAACCAAACTAATGAATGAACTAATGCCGCTTTTCCTTGCAACTCGCAATCGTCATAAGACCAACGAAATTCAAACCATGTTGGGTAAAGGGGTCGTCGTACGTGATGCTACCGAGGTTCCAGAGCTTCCCGAAATTGAGGAGACGGGAACTACTTTTGAAGCCAATGCTCGCTTGAAGGCTGAAGGAATTTCGTTGCACCTTCCGGGTTTGATTCTAGCAGATGATTCCGGCTTGGAAGTCGATGCGCTCGGTGGTGAACCTGGAATTTACTCAGCACGTTATGCTGGTCCTGGTTGTAGTGATTTGCAAAACACAGAACTGGTATTGGAAAAAATGAGAGGTGTTGCGCCAGAGCAACGTGCTGCGCGATTCCGTTGTGTGCTTGCTGTGGCTCGCGATGGCAAAACAATCGCCACGTTTGATGGCACCGTTGAAGGAATGCTAACGACCGAGATCACGGGCGGTGGGGGATTTGGCTACGATCCGATTTTTATTCCTGAAGGCTACGAAAAAAGTTTTGGAGAACTTCCGAGTGAACTCAAAAATTCCATGAGCCATCGAGGTCGCGCGCTGGAGCAGTTCCGCGTTTGGTGGGAGAAAGAGACGAAGAATTGATCAAAGGTCAGTTGGACGAAGGCCAATATGCTTAGCAATTCTTGCTAGCATTTTTGGTCCAATTTCTTGCCCATCATGAAAGGCGAAAACAAAATCAGGAAAGCCTTGATGAGATAGAATACGATGAGAACCACTACAACGTTTTTGCTGCCAACCAAGACGTAGCAATCCTTTTAAAACTTTTTTAGCTTTGCAAGAAGGCCATCCACTCATGCAAAGGCAAAGAAGTGATGAGCGAATTCAGGAATCTTTTCTTCACTCTCAACGCGATCTGCAAGCATGCGTAATGCTAATGCTTCTACTGTGCGTTCAGCATCCTCTTTTGACTTTCCTTAACAAAGAGCTCCGGGGAGTGTTGGGATTTCAGCAATCCAACGGCCATCATCTTCTTGCTCTAATTCAATAATAAACTGATTCATAACGATGAATGACGCTGACATAAATTGATTTCTGAAGCAAATTAATTTCTCAACTTCGCTTCAATAAAAGCATCAATATCCCCATCCATCACGCCTTGGACATCGCTTGTTTGATAATCAGTGCGGTGGTCTTTGACCATTTGATATGGCTGGAAGACGTAAGAACGGATTTGGCTGCCCCAGGCGATTTCTCCTTTTTCTCCATATTGACGATCGAGCTCAGCTCGTTTTTTATCAGCTTCAATATGATAAATTTTAGCCTTCAGCATTTTGAGAGCTAGGTTGCGATTCTTGAGCTGGCTCCGTTCCGCTTGACAGGCCACAACAACGCCGGTGGGAACGTGAGTCATGCGAACAGCTGTTTCGACTTTGTTGACGTTTTGTCCTCCTTTGCCTCCCGCGCGATAGGTATCTACATTGATATCTTTTTCATCAATTTCAATGGGGGCATCTTCAATATCAGGGATGACATCAACGCTTGCAAAGGTTGTGTGGCGGCGCTTCGCGGAGTCAAAGGGAGAGATGCGAACAAGACGATGCACGCCACGTTCTGTTTGAAGATAGCCAAAAGCATGCGCTCCTTTCACATGAAGCGTGATTGATTTGATGCCAGCTTCTTCACCCTCTTGCACATCCATGATGCTTGAAGTGTAGCCGTGGAGCTCCATCCAACGTTGATACATCCGAAGAAGCATCTCAACCCAATCACATGATTCGACTCCTCCTGCACCCGCATGAATTGTGAGGAGTGCGTCGGTATGATCAAACTCACCATGGAGAAGCTGTAACAGCTCAAATTTTTCGATGTCGTGCGTGAGGCTTTTAAATTCAGCTTCTACTTCACTTGCAGCTACAGCTTGCTGTTCCGGGGAGGTCTCTTCTTCTACCATTGATTTGAGAAGCTCAAGATCATTGGCTCGTTGTTCCAGCGTCGTAAGTGGCCCGAGCTTTGCGCGGATCTGCGAAATACGCTCTACATCTTTTTGGGCACTTTCACGATGATCCCAAAAAGTTGGTTCCGTCATCCGCGCTTCAATCGCAGTGAGCTCTGTTGTTAGTGTGGGAGCGTCAAAGAAACCTCCGTAATGCACTGAGGCGTTCAGTGAGTGAGGAGGTATTTAAATGAGTGAGATCGGTAGACATGATTGTTTTATTTTCTTACAGCATTCCGCGATGGGCCTAAACGAAAAATGGTTTCGTTAGGCTTCATCAAGTCAAGACGATCGCGCGCGATGAGCTCCAAATAATCTTTATCATGTTGCAATAAGTAGAGCTCTTGCTCGCGATGGGTCCCTTGATTTTTGAGCTGATCTAAATCTTGGCGCTCTTTTTGCAGTGTTTGACGCATGTGTGAAAGTTTTTTCCATTCAGGATAAAATGTCATGAGCGCTAGAGCTAAGGTGCCACAAACGATGAGCAAGATCAAAAAGCGATTCAGTAACGGAAATAAGACCGTATCTCGACGAGCTGATCGATGTGGAGCGTGACTAGGCATGGGAAAATGAAAACAAGTAAAGGGTCAAGAGTGAAGGGTAAAGAGTAGCTGGCGCAGCAATTACAAGCTGTTTTTTAAGTTGTTAAAAAAGCCGTGCTGTAAAAAATATGCATTTGGAAATACTACTTTATTTTCGATCTGAAAAACACTCTTCACCCTTTACCCTTCACTCTTTACTTTTTTCCATAAACCGCATTGTCGCCCAACTCTTCCTCAATGCGAAGAAGTTGATTGTACTTCGCGATACGGTCCGTGCGGCAGAGAGAGCCAGTCTTGATCTGACCAGCATTCGTGGCCACAGCAATGTCAGCAATCGTTGTATCTTCCGTTTCTCCGGAACGATGACTGATCACGGAAGTGTAATGATGTTCCTTTGCGAGTTCGATGGCATCAAGTGTTTCGGTGAGTGATCCAATTTGATTCACTTTGATGAGAATGGAATTGGCGACGCCTTGTTTGATTCCTTTTTTCAAAAACTCAACGTTGGTGACAAAAAGATCATCACCGACAATTTGAATTTTATCTCCCAAGACTTCCGTCATGAGTTTCCAAGTGGCCCAATCATTTTCAGCGCAGCCATCTTCGATCGAAACGATCGGATAATTCGCGCAGAGTTTTTTGTAGTAGTCGACGAGTTCTTTTCCAGTGCGACGAGAGCCGTCGGATTTTTTGAAATGGTAAACTTTTTTTGCTGCGTCATAAAACTCACTCGAAGCTGCATCAATGGCGATGTAGACCTGGCTTCCCAGTTTGTAGCCCGCTTTTTCAACCGCTAAAGAAATAGAATCGAGTGCATCTTCTGCTGAAGCGAGCTTAGGAGCAAATCCACCTTCGTCTCCAATCGCAGTAGAAAGACCACGCTTGTGAAGCACCGCTTTCAAGGAGTGAAAAATTTCTGCGCCACAGCGAAGTGCCTCAGAGAATGTTGGCAAGCCACGAGGCACGATCATTAATTCTTGAAAATCGATAGGAGCATCAGAATGAGCGCCACCGTTGAGAATATTCATCATCGGAACAGGAAGGACTTTGGCATTAGGTCCACCAAGATAACGATAGAGCGGCAACCCGAGCTGAGCTGCTGTTGCATGAGCTGCAGCAAGAGAAACACCAAGAATAGCGTTGGCGCCCAATTTCTTTTTTGTTGGAGTTCCATCGAGTTCTAGCATCACGCGATCGAGTGTGATCTGATCGAGTGCATTCATCCCAACAAGTTCTTGAGCGATGTGAGTGTTAACGTTGTTGACTGCTTTTTGAACACCTTTTCCTAAGAAACGATTTTTAACTCCATCGCGCAATTCAACAGCCTCATGTTCACCGGTGCTGGCTCCGCTAGGAACGGCGGCCCTTCCACAGGCGCCTCCAGCGAGGCAAACATCAGCTTCTAGGGTGGGATTGCCGCGAGAATCTAAAATTTCGCGAGCGTGGATAGCGGTGATGATGGTGTCCATAAAAAGTAATGGGTAGTGAGTAATGGGTAATGGGTAACTGCAGCTAGTAATGAAGTCTTATTCTGAAACATTGCTGTCCAAAATAAATTGAAATTATATTTCAAAATAAAAAAACACTACACCCAAACGTCATTCCAGCGGACGCTGGTACGTCATTCCTGCGAAGGCAGGAACCAGGCGGATTTGGATCTTTATTTTTGTTTTCGTAAAAGTGGTATGATGTTGCAAAAGGAAGGAATGCTTTCTTTGAAAAAAGAAGTGAGGATTTATTTTAAGAGATCATCAATTCTACATCGATAGTCGCTGGATTCCAGCGTCCGCTGGAATGACAGTAATACGTAAATGTAGGCAGAATGTGGTTAGTGAGACCTTTTCTTCTCTTGGTAAATTTTATTTTGTTTGAATGGTATCTCAAAAAAATATTTTCGAAAGTCTGATTTATTTTGGAAATAAAAAAACTCATTACTCATTACCCATTACTCATGACTGTCACTGATTTTACGAAAGAAAATCCGTGAACGCTTCAATTTTTTCAATGACCATCGTGCGTTCTCCTTGCTCGTCAGGAAGGGTAATTGTTTCTCCACAACGATGGCCTAGCAATGCTTGGCCTATGGCAGCTTGGTAAGAGATCCAACCCTTTTCAGGAGTGCTATCCCAAGCTCCTAAGATGGAATAAACTTCTTGTTTTTCTTGAGGATCTTGAAGTGTCACAACGGTTCCAATTGAAACAACCGAGGTGTCGGGATTTTCAAAGTTTGTTCCTCTGGCTTGATTAAGCATTTGTTCTAATTCTGCTTTTTGACGGAGTAGAACACCTTGTTGTTCTTTTGCTGCTTTGAACTCGAAGTTCTCGCGCAGATCACCATAGGAACGAGCCGTAGAAATATCTTTGGTGTTTTGAGGAATCAGTTTAGTGACGAGATTTTCGTATTCATTCTTGCGACGTTCTAAACTGGACCAAGAAACAATTAAGGTTTCTTCACGAGCTGTAGAGCTTTCTTTCGAGGCATCATCCATGACAACGGTCTCCAGTTCAGGATAGAGTTTCAGGATGCGGGCAAGGAGTGATCTGCGATCAAGGTCACCCAAGGCAGGAGAGGAGGTGATTTTTCGAACAGCAAGACGAGCCATTTCAAGATCACTTTTCTGGAACAGATCAGCAATGAGTTGACGATCTTTAAACAACAATTCATGCAGGCGAGCACCTCGCTTGGCTTCGCTGTGAATGTCACGCTCCAAGGCAGAGAGGATGGCTGCAAAAAGTTCTGGGTTGATCAATTCAGGGAAGGCTCGATTTCTTTCTTCACAAATCCATTTTAAAAAATCAGAACTGATGGAACGTTCACTAATGGCACGCATAGCGAAGACCAAAAAGGCTTCGCGAGCTTCTTGACTTTCAAAAAGGTTAAAAATTTCTCCTACCAGACGTGACTCTGCATGACGAAGAAGGTATTGAGCCTGTATCTGCCAACGCTCTTGGAAGGCCTCGGGAAAGGCAGCCAAGACGCGGCGATATTTGGCCACAGGAAGTTCTTTGAAAATGTCTGTTAGCTTTCCTGAAGTTTCTTTTAACAAAGTTACGATCGACAAGGCGGAATTTTTTTCCGTTGGAGAAGGATGATGTTTGAGAACTTCATCGCGAGCCAAGAGGAGTTCGAGCGCTTTAGGTGCATGCATGCGGCCGCTTCGCTTAGCAGCTTCTTCAATCTCATGGGCAAGTTGACGCAAGAGGTCAGCTTCTTGTTTAAAATTAGAGATCAATTTAAGAAGAGCATCAAGAGCCGCTACTTGTTCTTTAGGATGGCGTGCCGTGCGGAATTGTTCTAGAAGACGTTCGTGGGTTGGAACGTTCATTTCTTGTAATTCAAAAGGGGCTGTCTTTTTAGCAGGAATAATAAAATGACCATCTGCTTTAAGTTTCTTTTTGGTACCATCGAACCATTTTTTAAAATCAGCTGCTGAAAAAATATCAGGCACAAAATCAGCGGTAATTTCATCTGAAGTTGCTTTTCCTCCATGGCTTTGAAGGAGCGATCGCATGAGGGCAATCGGATTTTCTTGGGCTTCTTGACGTAGTGCTGCTGGATCAGCCGCAATGCGGGCTAGAATGTGATCTGCCGGAATAAATTCTAACGTCTCTGCCGCATACTGAAGCTGCATGGGGTGACTTTTTTTTGTTTTAAAATGGATCAAGATTTGATCTGTCAGCGGACGCCACTCAGCAATTTGTCCAAATCCCCAACTGCGGTGCTTGCAATAGGCGCCAGTGGTAAGATGAGAAAGTTTTTCAGCAGCTTCTTGAGTGATTTTGCCAGCTTCGATACATTGGGTCAGTTCGTCGGTCATAAGGTCAAGAGTAACGGGTAACGAGTGGCGAGTAAAGCGTAACGAGATACTAATAGTGTTCTATTAATTTTAATGCTTGTTCCATGGCGAGAAAACCGAAGTGACCTTGCTTGACTTCGTAGTAAGACGATCCGCGCCATGTTTCGCACAATTGTCGCAAGTAACGAGGTGGGGAAACCGCATCGTAAGTGGCTCCGATGATGGAAATATTTTTTGGATCGCAAAGCGGCTGCGCTGCTAGTGGTGCCGTGAGATGAGCATGACGATCAAGATGCGCTGCGGTGATGCCGCGTCGTCGAAGGAGTTGTCCCATGACCAAAGCAATGGGGCTTTCAAAAGTTGTGTAACCAATATCAACGATAGGTTGTAAGAGGATAGCTGCTTCGACTGGTTCGACAGAAAGGAGTAACGCAGCAACCCAGGCGCCATAGCTTGTGCCTAAGATGACTATTTTTTCTGAGTCTTGAGCACGACTCCAATGAATGAGCTGACGAACTTCTCGAACAGATTGACGCAAGGTTTCTCCATTGCGAACAAGATCGGCTGTAATGGTGAGCGCTCCGGAAGCATGACCAGCTGGCGTGCGAGCGTAGTGAAAGGGGAGGTAAGGAAAAAGAACATTCCAGCCTTGTGCATTCAGACGAGCTGCAATCTTACGATAACCTTGATTGCCTGCTGACATCAGGGCATGCAGGATGATCAAGGTTTTTGAAGGGCTGCACTTTTTAGTCGCAGGAAAAAAAAGAGCGCGAGCGCGATGATTCTCAGGATGACCCGAAAGCGAAGGACTCTTCCACTGGATTTCATCTTCAAAAAATGAGATTTCTTCCATGGGGCCTGCTTCAAAAAACTGAGAACGATCAAGTGCGCTTGATTCTTCAAGATAGGCCTCCAGCAAGTCTTGAGTCGTAGCATGATGACGCAGCTTCCATTGAACCCAATTCATCATGAGGCACATGATGGTGTCCATGGTTCGGTGTTTTAGTGATGGAAACATAAACATATTCAAGTTAACCAAGAGGAAAAGAAACGAGGCTTTGTTTTATGGAATGATCAACTCTGTATCGACGGTCTCCTGGTTCCTGCCTTCGCAGGAATTACGTACCAGCGTCCGCTGGAATGACGGGGTGTGGTGATAGAATTTTTATTACGCAAAGATAGCTCTTCTGCTCGTAAGGATGAAGAAGTAATGTAATTGTACTTTCACTAAAAAATAACGTCATTCCAGCGGACGCTGGAATCCAGAAGACTGCCGATTTTTATTTCTTTGCTTCGCGGCAATCCTCTCCTGGGCTGTCATTGGTAAATCATCATCACAAAGTTGAAATCGCTCGCAAAGCTCTTGCTGCAAAGCAGGAAAAGCAGCATTGAGTTTTTGTTGAAAAGAGTGGAGTGCTTCATTGCGATTGGTTGCGTCTAATGTGGGAGGAGCAATCGCTTTTCCAACAATGATCCAGAGAGGAGTGCGGCGGAACCAAGCATGTTTGACATAAAGCCGATCGGTGCCCAGCACGACGCAGGGAATCACGGAGGTTTGGTTAAGAAAACTAAAACTTGCTAGGCCTGGCTTCATCGTCGCTAGCTCTAGGATGGAAGCGGTTCCCGAGCGAATACCTCCTTCAGGAAACATGCCAAGTGCTCGGCCTGCAGCAAGAGAGGCTCTCATTTTTTTTAAAGCGTGACGATTGCTGGCTGCTTTTTTTCCTAAGCGATCGATAGGAATAACGCGGAGGCATGAAAAAAAGCGAGCGCTCCAAGGATGCTTAAAGAGCTCATCCATGCCGATCCAATCGAGAGCACGTGGGAAAAAAGCACTGAGCAGGGGCGGATCAAAATGGCTGATGTGGTTCGAAGCCATGATGAGGGGACCCGTTGCAGGAGGCCCCTCTAAGACCACAATATGAACGCGACAAAAAAAACGAAAGATTACTTGGGCTAAAAGACTACAGCAAGTGTAGAACATTGTGCCTTACGCGATCAAAGAAGGAGGCGCATAAGGCAACTGATGAGCACTCGCGACCGCTTGATAAGTAATCTTTCCTTCGCAAACATTGAGACCATTCCGCAAATGTTCATCGTCTAGGAGCGCCTGTTTCCATCCCTTGTTAGCGAGTGCTAGCGTAAATGGGAGTGTTGCATTGTTGAGCGCAAAAGTTGAAGTGCGTGCGACAGCGCCTGGCATATTCGCAACGCAATACATGATGACGCCATCAATAGTAAATGTTGGATTAGCATGCGTCGTTGCTTTCGCTCCTTCGACGCAGCCACCTTGATCGATGGCGACATCAACGATGACAGAACCAGGTTTCATTTTTGAAATCATCTCTCGTGTGACAAGGCGTGGCGCCGCTCCACCAGGGACTAAGACGGCTCCAACGACAAGGTCTGCCTTGACGATATGTTCTTCAATGGCATCAAGCGTTGCATAAATCGTATGAAGGGAAGGGCCAAATTGGAGATCGAGTTCTTTGAGGCGATCGAGTGATTTATCAATGACGGTGACGTGTGCTTCTAAGCCCATCGCCATGCGAGCGGCGTTGGTACCTACGACTCCACCTCCCAAAATCACAACGCGTCCTGAGGTTACTCCAGGAACACCACTCAACAAAACACCACTACCACCTTGAGCTTTTTCTAAACAATGAGCACCGGCTTGAATCGACATACGTCCTGCCACTTCGCTCATCGGAGCCAACAAAGGAAGGCCGCCGCGACGATCGGTGACAGTCTCGTAGGCGATAGCGATACAGCCTGAGTTCATGAGAGCTTTTGTCTGCTCTAAATCTGGTGCGAGGTGAAGATAAGTAAAAAGAATCTGTCCGGGACGCAGCATCAAACATTCATTGGGCTGCGGCTCTTTGACTTTAACGATCATTTCTGCTTTCTCAAAAATTTCTTGTGCTGTTGAGATGATCTCTGCTCCAGCCTTGATGTAATCAGCATCCTGGATCCCAACGCCAGAGCCTGCATTTTTTTCCACGAGAACAGAATGTCCGTGAAAGACAAGCTCTCTGACAGAGCTGGTAGTGAGGCCAACGCGATATTCGTGATTTTTGATTTCTTTAGGAACGCCGATGATCATGGTAAGGAAGGTTGGTAGTGGTTTAAAAAGTTTCAAAGAGTGTAGACAGTTATTGTTCAAGAGGCGAGTAATTTACTTAGGGTGTTTTTTGAAAGATCTATTTTTAAAATTGAGGATCATCCAATTTTGATCCAACCTGGAATAGCTATATCACTATTTTCTTTGATGGGAATAAACTGCGATGCTTTTTCTTTGGCTTCTTTGATTTGATCTGTCGTCAGCTGTGGCAAGATGTTTCTGATATTAGCTTCTATGGTCTGTTTAATATAAGGAGTTGTTTCTTGGGGCTCTGCTAGCAGGTACCATGTGTAGGCTTCAACTAAATCTTTAGGAACGCCATTTCCAACAAAGTAAGCATAGCCAAGAGCATTTTGTGCAGAAGGGTTTCCATGGAGCGCTCCGCAACGAAACCATTGAATAGCTTCTGCCGGGTCCTTCTTGACGCCCATTCCATCTAGATAGCAAATGCCGTAGCGAAAATAAGCTTGAGGCAGTCCTTTAACTACTGCCTTTCGAACCCACTCGGCTCCTTCAGGAAATTTTTTTTCCGAAAAAAGAATTTCTCCAAATAGTAATTCAGATTCTGGGATGCCTTGTTCCGCCGCTTTTTGATAGAGAGTAATAGCGAGGTCTTTATTTTTTGCTATATATTTTCCGTTGCCGAAAAATCCAGCTAGATAGTGCTGAGCATATCCATATCCGGCATCAGCAGATTTTTTCAGAAGTTGCATTCCCTCATCGATCGAAGCAGCGTCTGTTTTTTTAAGAAAATAATAGGCGAGGTTGAATTGTGCTCGTTGGTCATTTTGTTCCGCAGCTTTTTTATACCATGTCAGTGCCATTTCATGATCCTGAGCTGTTCCGAGGCCTTGATCATAGGCAAGAGCTAATAAAAACTGAGATTCTTTAACATCATGCTCCGCCGCTTTTTTATTCCAGTAAAAAGCTTGTTGATGATTGATGAGAATGCCAGTTCCATAGAAATTACAAAATCCCATTCTCTCTTCTGCGGGAGGGTATCCTTGATTCGCTGAGAGTAAAAACCACTTCATGGCTTCTGATTGTGAGCACGGAACACCATTGCCACGCCATAGTGCAATCCCGTAATTAAATTGAGCGCTAGGAGAACCGAGCTCGGCACTATCGTGGAATAAAGAAACCGCTTTGTTCATGTCCTTTGTCTCTCCATCGCCAGAGAGATAACGGAAGGCAAGTATTTCTAATGCTTGTGGGTTTTTATGGAGTGCCGATTTTTCAAGCCAGCTGCTGGCATCAGCTGGATTTTTTTCTGTACCAGTGCCATTCGAGTAACATGCCGATACGTAGTATACGCTTCGCGAATGAAAATTAAGATTTGACTTTTTTTTGGAAAGAACTTAATAGCAAAGACCGTCTTAGATATGAACGGATTGACACTCACACCTGAAGAGAGCAAAGCGCTGAAACAAGCACATCGCTTGTGCAAA
>JAPLTJ010000047.1 GCA_026398175.1 Verrucomicrobiia bacterium
ATTGATCTCGCTGATATATTGCCTTTTGAATATCCTCAGCAGCTCTTGCTCCCTTGCTAAAATTTGCTGTGAGTACTAATTGCGCCAATTTTACTAACGTTCTTCATTTCGTAGAAATGAAGAGACGTTGGTAGTTACGATTTTATTTACGATCGGAAAATACTCTTCACCCTTTACTCTTTACTCTTTACTCTTCACTTGCCTCTTTCTTAAGAGGCAAACACTTTCGTGATTTGGAGAGATGGCCTCTGATCCACCATGACTAACTCTGCTTCGGCAATGGCTTTTTCTTGAAGAAACAGCGTTGCTCTAAAGTCGTCGCCACTCAGCGTAAGAACTTCCCCTTCTGCAAGAGTACTCAGCGCCGTCAAAGAAATGCGTTTGCGATCTAATATGAAATCTATTTCCACCTCTGTTCCAACTTGTGGCGCATTAGCAGCAATCTCCTTTTCTGGGTTGACCACAACTAATTTTTCTACTGGCGCTGAATGTGGCATAGAGGGCGAGTGTTTTTTAAACTCCACTTTTTTTGGAGTCTCTGTTTCTGGAGATGGCTCTTCCGTTAGCTCTACTTCCAGAAAAGCCTCTGGCATCTCCAGGGAAGGAGTTGCCCCCTCGGTTACTGAAGAAAATTTTTGTTCTTGCGCTGGTTTGGTTTCTTCAGATTCGGACATGCTCTCATTAATAACTCAAATTTCAAGTGAGGTCAAACCATGTCCCTGAGAAGGTGGAGATGTCAAAGCACCTGACAGGAACTTTTGGTGTCAGTGTTCAATTTTTAATTTTCCCATTCTCACACCTTGATTTTATTTTTACGCTTAAACGGTATTAAAAATTAAAAAGGCCGCCTTAAAAAACGCGTTTATTTGACCTGTAGCTTCGTTTGTTGGGTGGGGCGCTATGATCATATGGCTTGGAATGGTCTTGATGAGAGTGCTAATTTTTAACAAATCATCCAGATAATCAAAATATTGCTATAAATTTAAACTTCTTGCTGGAGTAGGCACTCTAGCAATTTCCTCTGTAGGACTCGTTCAAATTTTGTCGCTTTTCAATGTTTTCAGCCAAGGTTTCTATCTTTGGCAGCCATCCCCCTTCTCCCGAATGTACCTCTGCCATATCGGCAATGTCTCAAACCTCTTCTTACAACGCATGTCGGCATAAATCCAAAACCATCCCTTGTCATCATTGTATCCTTCGATCTCACCTAAAACTCGATGATAATAACGAACAAGCCGATCCATTTTTAAATTTCCTAAAGAGTCTTGATCATCTAGTTTGCCGATGCACCCCCCTAGCCAGTGAACCTCTGGGCAGTGATAGTGACAAAACGCAATAAATTCCATGACTCCTAAAAGAGGAGAGCTCATCTTTTTTTCTTTGCCCTCCCTTTCAACACGACAAATCAGAATATCCATCGGCGTCGGTTGACGAAAGATAATCAGGAGCCCTTTTATAGAAACTTTCGAAGCGAGCCAATCATCATCCGTGTACTCACCATGAAGAGGATGATCCTGCACATCGTATCCCTGCAGCACGAGCGCCTTTGCCATCGGACTCTCGTGAGGGTTTTTCCGAAAATGAAGTTCATTAAATCGCTCTTTGATTTCTTCACCGAGAGCACATTCTGGAACAAGATCTTTTTCAGCCATAGCACAGAATACGGGTTACAGATCACAGAATACTCGGACAGGCCACAAATAAAATTGGCCTAAAATTCGCTGATGCGGATGAGGAGCAAGGAGCGGCGGCGCACAGCGGCTGAGTGTATAGTTAATACTCGATGACGCGAGCACCGACGCGACACAGCTCCTCGCCGCAGCAGTAGAACTAGAGATCATTTTATTCGGCGACACGCGGCGGGAGGGTCCTCACCCAACGTAAAATTTCTGTAACAGGACCTAATAATTCTTTAGGAATAATATCACCTGTTTCCAATTCGTTGTACAAGGCGCGCGCTAAGGGAACATTTTCTACAATAGGAATATGTTCTTCGCGGGCGATCGCAATCATTTTCAGCGCAATAAATCCAGTTCCCTTAGCTCTCAAAACAGGAAGCATGATTTTCCCTCGTTCATAAAAAATAGCAGCAGCGTAATGAGTAGGATTGGTGACCAGCACTGTCGATTTTTTGGTGGCTGTTGAGTTATCTTCAAAAACCATCTCACGTTGCAACCGTCGCCGATTCCCTTTAATCATGGGGTCACCTTCTGACTCATGCATTTCACGCTTTGTTTCATCTTTGGTCATCATTAAATCTTTCGTCAGCATTTTTCGCTGAAGGATATAATCAGCCACAGCAATAATGAGATAAAGCAACATGAAGGAATCAATGAAACTCATCAGCATTGGTTTCACAACGCTCACTCCATTAAACAAGGTAGCAAAAGGAAGCATGACTAACGGTCCAATTGATTTTTGGATAATGCTGTAAAGAAGAACTCCAAAAATAGTGATTTTAATCGTCGACTTAATGAGCTCTATCAATGTTTTCATCGAAAAAATTTTTTTAAATCCAGCTATTGGACTCAACTTGCTAATGTCAGGTTTCATCGACTCAAAGGCTAATAAAAAACCAAACTGTCCAACATTAGCAATAACCACTGCAATGGCAGCCACAATACAAATAGGAAACATGGCAGAAAAAAGAAAGGTGGGCATCATTCCAAAAATATCAATAAGGGCATTGGGCATCGGCTCAACCATTGCTGCAAAAACAAGATCAAAATAATTAACGAAGCCTTTCCACGTGGAAGGGAATGTTATTAACGTTGCCGACAAAACAAAAAAAGTACAAACCGTTGTCACAACATCTGTGCTTTTTACAACCTGCCCCTTGTTCCTCGCGTCGCGCAGACGCTTCGACGTAGGTTGTTCTGTTTTTTCTCCTGTAGGTTGGTCTCCCATTTAGTTTTTGTTCGAAGTTATAATTTCCTGAGATGCTGACTTGAAAGTCAGGAAGTTTCTAGCTGCGCAGAAAAAGTAACGAGTAAAATAATGACTTCATTTTAAAAAATTGTTCACTTTAGAACAGAAGCTATTTAAAGATTGTTTTTAAAAAAATTGCTACTCCAGATTCAGTAAAAAGGTCTTTTTGAAAACCCTCCATGACATAATTCATGTAGTACGTCATAAAAACAAAGCAGATACCACTTTTAATCGGAAGAGAAAGAAAGAAAACATTCAGCTGTGAGACAAAGCGGTTCATTAATCCCAATCCAAAGTCCATGAAAAAAAAGATAATCAACAATGGTGATGCATAGATAATGCCCAATTGGAAGACATCCGTTAAAAATGGAAAAACATGATTCTGCCACCCAACCAAAAAAGGAGGGAGAAAATCACCAATAGGATAGACTTGATAACTCGCAAAGAGCACTCCTAACAAGGATACAAAACCGCCGATAGAAAAAAATACGTAACCCGCCAAACGTAAAAGCATGCCTCCCATAGGCGATTCTTGGGCCCCAAGCATCGGATTAAAAATACCTCCTGCAGTCGTTCCTCGCTGCAAATCAATTAATTCTCCAGCCATTTCAAGCCCCCAAAAAACAATAGAAATAAAATAGGCAATGAGCGTACCAACAAAAAGTTCTTTGAGAACAAGAACCCAAATATAAGTTGGATTAAAATATCCTTGAGGCAAGGTTGGCAGAATCATGGGAACAACCGCTCCTATCACCGCAATCATCAATGCTTGCCGCGGCATTCCGCTAATTAAAAAGATAGGAGCAATTGTTAAAACAACTCCTACTCGCGCCGCTCCAAGACCCAGAATCAGTGGAATTCCTGTAAATTGTTTTGTAAGGTCTTCCATGCTCAGTCTATTTGGGAATCGTTATTTTCACAGTTAATGACTCATTGCTTATTAACAACTGGGTGAACAGAAAAAGTGAAGAGTAAAGAGTAAAGAGTAAAGGGTAAAGAGTGATTTAAGCTCGGAATAAAATTAGCTTTTTGAACGCAATTAATTCGAACGGCATGAAAAAACAATGTTTAGAAAATGGTCTTTCATTGATAGCGCCAGCTACTCTTCACTCTTCACTCTCTACCCTTTACTTGTTACTGAACCATATGAGGAAAATCACGGAATGCAATGATTGTAAAATTTAAAAGATCTCCGAAAACATAATTCATGGCGTAAACAATAACTAAAAAAGTCGCGACGATTTTAACAGCAAACGGAAGCGTCTGATCTTGAATTTGGGTGAGCGCTTGAAATAAAGCAACGATCAACCCAACAGCTGTTGCAACAACAATAGGAGGCAGGGATGACGTCAAAACTAACAGCATCGCCTGAGAAACTAGATTAACAGAAGCGTCTTGGGTCATGAGAATATTTTTAGGAAATCCGATATGTCATGATGAGACCATCCATTAATCGCGTCCATCCATCAACGAAACAAAATAGAAGAAGCTTAAAAGGAAGAGAGATCGTTGTTGGAGAAAGCATCATCATTCCAAGAGCCATCAAAATATTGGAAATAACGAGATCGATGATGATAAAAGGCAAGTAAAGAATAAATCCTATCTGAAAAGCCGCTGTTAATTCAGATACAAGAAAAGAAGGTATTAAAATAATGAAATCTGTTTTAGAAACCATGCTTCCATATTTGGGAGGCCAAATACGCTTAGCTGTGACGACAAAAAACTTTTGCGTGGACAGCCTCGTGTTGTTGTTGAGGAATGTTTGAATCGGTTCTTTAATCGTATTGATTACAGGAACGATCGTTGAAAGCGTCACGTTTTGTATATTAGCTTTTTCGGCTAATTGATAAGTATCCGAGAGCACCGGAAACATCACATAAAATGATAAGATCAGCGCTAATCCGTTAAGAACAATATTAGGAGGACTCGATTGCAAACCTATTCCCGTCCTGACTAAGCTGAAAATCACGATCACCTTCGTAAAGGAAGTCATCAGCACGATGACAAAAGGAAGTAGCGCGACTCCCATTAAAACGAGAATGAGCTCGAGAGGATTTCCGGTATTAATATGCATATCGTTAGAGTTCGGCAGATTTTATTTTTTTAGTCGCTGGCTTAAAAGCTAGAAAATATCAGCTTGTAGAGGAGAGTAAAGGGTAACGAGTAACGGGTAACGAGTAAAATAAACAGATGAATTTCAATCAGCTAGTAAAATTGATGTGCTCTCTTACGATGATTTCTTTTGAATTTGCCGAAGGCAACTAAATAAACTCGTTACCCGTTACTCATTACTTTTTCAATAGTTGCTTGAGGTATCAAATTAAAAGGCAAAAACTACTAAAACTTAATAGAGCTGCATAATAACTACAGCATAGCGCCCGTTGATCTCAACAAGCTCTCCAGCGCCAACGACGCATTCTTGAATGTAAATTTTTAATGGCCTTGAAACTTGAAGTGGTTTTTCAATGGACTTAGTTTTTATAAGTTGAAGGGCCTCTTCAATTGTTAATGAGAGTAAACCGGCGCTAAAGTTTAGCTCAAGCGGGATCGCAGGACTAGAGCTATTTTCTTGCTCTCCTTGTTGCTCTGTCACCGGCGGGCTAGGTTTCATCCCAGCTGGGAAAAGTTTTTCTAAAGAAAGAATCAAAGGCTTTAAAAGATCTGCCTTCAACATCATCGGAATGACCCCGCTTTTTTTAATCAAACATCGCCCTTGCCCTGTTGTTAATGCAGAAGGTTCTTGAATAATAATGAGGTCTCCTGGAACTAAGCTTTTCCAATCTTCGGGAGACAATATTGCGCTTCCGATGAAAACCTCTCCTTGGAGAAGTTCTCCAGACAAAGTGCTCTCTTTAAGCATGGGCGCTTCTTTTGCAACAGCAAGAACTCGCTCCAATAAAGGCATGCTGAGTGTGATTCTAGCGCGCGCTTCACAGATTGCATCAGCACCAAGAATTTCAAAATAGAGATCTTTCTTTTCCACTTCTTCCTCTTTCTCCTTAGCCGCATCCCACACCATCACCGGAAGTTGGAAAAGGTGCTCTAAGGTATCCATAACTTCTCTGCCTGCAAACGTCATCAATGCTACTCGGAACTCCTCTGGCAATGATTCGATGCCACCTACCTCTTCGAGCCGCTTAACAAGAGGGGTCTCTGGTTTTAATTCAATCGATAGGTCTACTTTTTGTTGACCGATTTGGAGCGCAAAAGAAATGCTTTTCTCAATAGCAGAGGGAGAACTTGCCTCAAAAAAATGGATTTTTTTCGAAGGATCTTTTGGAAAAACCGCTAACGATCTTTTAGAAAAAATGAGTTCTCTAAAAATAGTGGCATCTATTTTGGAAACCTCACGAGGCTTATAAGGGAGGGCCTGTTCATGCGAGCGCAATTTTTGAAAAGAAGTCATTGTTTTTGTTTGATAGCTAAATCAGCTATAGAAAAAGTAATGAGTAACGGGTAACGGGTAACGGGTGCAATAGTTGCCTTCGGCAAATCCAAGTAAAAAAATTCAGCATAACACACTAATTTTACCAATTTGATGAATTTTGTCTGTTTATATTCACCCGTTACCCGTTACTCTTCACGGGCCTCATTCCCACGATTACCCTGATCAAAACTTGCTAGGTCGTCATGAGAATGCTCTTGCTCACTTCCCATCTGAGAGCTGCCGGACGAAGGTGTAAGCTGCGTTTGAACATTGACCACTTGTCCAGGGCAAAGAGAATTGAGATGATTTTGCAGCGTTGTTAAATGAGTGTTGAGGAGAAGATTGCTAGCCGCATTGCTGGTGAAAAAGGAAACCTCCATTTGCTTTGAGGTAGAAACAATATGAATATTCGTCTCAGGAAGAACCTCTCTTCGTAATTGAATGGTCATTTCTTTGCCATCACTACTATCTAAACGAAGACGACTCACCGCCGCAGTCAATTCGTCCAAGAGATGTGTCACTCGCAAAGCAGCAGCAACAGGATCAGAAAGATCCGCGCCAGAAGAGCCTGCCGAGCCAGTCACAGGAGCAATTTCAGCACGTGTGATGCCAGGCTTCACCATGGTCGCATTATTTTCTTCACCTTCCGCCATTTTGCGGGTTGCTTCATGAGCCCGCTCGTACTGAGTCCCATTGAAATCGGTGTCGTCTCCTGCATCATCAACAAGAGCGCTGCTGCCATCAACCTTTGCAACATCAACAAGAGCGCTGCTGCCATCAACCTTTGCAACATCAACAAGAGCGCTGCTGCCATCAACCTTTGCAACATCAACAAGAGCGCTGCTGCCATCAACCTTTGCAACATCAACCTTTATATCATCCAACAAAATGGAAGGACGGTAGGGTTGAAAAAGCGATTTAACCTGCGAGAGAAGTGCTGTCGCCCCTCCTGCAAGAGAGGAGGCTGATGGAAGATGATCCAGGTCATGACAGAGGCTATCGTTATTTTGATCACTATCACTATTGCTATAATCAACAGGTTCTTCTTTCTCGTGATAAAAACGTTTTGAGGTCAAGGGATTCTTTTTCTCTTGGCCTGTCACCACACTTTTGAATTGCTGCCCTTCAGATTTTTTTGTTTTGTCCAAAGAATCACTCGGTGATGCGCTTGATGACTTTTGAGAAGAGTTTTCGGAAGTACGATCTGAGGGGCTCTGGGCGTCAGTAGCAGGATGGTATTGTTGAGGGTAGTGTGTAAGAGCAGTATGAACTTCCTCTAATTCTCTCTTGCTCAGACGAAAAAGCACCGGTTTTTGGTCCACCGAAGAAGGAGTTTTAAGAAGAGAAATTGGCTTTGTAACGGTCATTGGCTTTTTGTGAATTGCTCACAAACATTAGAAGATATTAATGAGCGTGCATAGCGAAAATAGTTGATGCAACTTCTTCTAACTCTGCCTCCTCGTCCCGCTCTTCTTGAAGAGCCTCTTCATGCAGCCAGATCTCTCGATGTTGATTGATTTTCCAAACTTCCTTATAAGCTTTTTCTTGCTCTTGCCGACAAGTAACGGTCTCTGCTTGCGCTTCCTGAAGTTTTTTCTTAGCCTCATCAACGGCGACAACATAAGTTGACTGGTGATTACGGTTCCACTCAATTTGCTTCGTGATATCCATCACTTTATGAATGGGATTGAGCTCTCCAACAATCGTAGAAAAAAGGCGATCGGCTTCCCTTTTTATCCATTCCAAATAATCTCGAAGCGCTTTTTCAGTATTTTTGACTTCCTGCCGTTGTTGTTCTTCCACAACACGAGCAGCAGCCAGCTTGCGCTCCGCTTCATCCTGCTTGCGGAGTCGAAGAGATCGAATAGCTTCAAGAGGATAACGACTCATTTCACAATCGCTTCTAGTTTTTCAATCGTCTCCTGAAAGGTAGAACGATCATCTTTTGCCTGTCGAAGAAAAGTATTCATGCGATCTCTTTTCGCAATCGCCTCGTCAGTCAGAGGATCATTCCCTGCCTTGTACTCTCCAATTTTCAAGAGCAGTTCCGCATCTTGATACTTGGCCAAGAGCTCTCGGAATTTTCCCGCTGCATTACGATGCTTCGGCGTGACAATTTGGGACATGACACGGCTAATGGAGACAGAAACATCAATGGCAGGATAATGATTACCAGCTGCTAGCTTACGAGAGAGAATAATATGTCCATCCAAAATAGACCTCACCTCATCAGCAATAGGTTCATTCATATCATCTCCCTCAACCAGGACCGTATACAATCCCGTGATCGATCCTTTGACTCCTGGTCCCGCTCTTTCTAGGAGCTGAGGAAGCAATGAAAAGACCGATGGCGGATATCCTCTTCGCGCTGGAGGCTCTCCAGTGGCTAATCCAATCAAACGTTGTGCTCGAGCAAAACGCGTCACGGAATCCATCAACAACAAAACTTTTTTTCCTTGATCACGAAAATATTCAGCGATTGCCGTTGCCACATAAGCCGATTTCAACCGCTCTAACGCAGGTCGATCCGAAGTTGAAACCACCATCACGGTTTTTTTTCTACTTTCGGGAGTAAGGGTCATTTCCAGTGTCTCTCGGACTTCGCGACCACGTTCTCCAATGAGCGCCATCACAATCACATCAGCTTCGGTGTTACTGACAATTTGTGCAAGAAGCGTTGACTTTCCTCCTCCTGCTGCCGCAAAAATCCCCATCCGTTGCCCCTCACCACAAGTTAAGAGCCCATCAATACTACGAACTCCTAAGGAGAGTGGATCTTTCACTAACCCCCGCTCTAACGGATCAGGAGGATAAGCAATAACATCATAATAAGTTTCAGGAACAAAAGGTTCGCCGGTATGATCCATAATGTTTCCTAATCCATCGACCACTCTTCCTAAAATCCCTGGACCGACACCAACTCGATGAACTTTTCCGGTAGCAATCACCTCCGTTGTTAATGACAATCCGGTAAAATCTCCAAGCGGCATAATCAAAGCACAATTTTCAGTAAATCCGAGCACCTCCGCCTCCAGGTTTTCTTTATATCCAGGACGCTTGAGCTCGCAAAGCTCTCCAATCCTACATCCTGGAAGGACGGCCTTCACCAACATGCCAACCACTTCCGTAATTTGTCCTCGCAATGGCTTGGGTTGTGTCACCACCGCAATCGACTGCAAGCGACCTAAAAACCCATCAGGGTCTCCACTAGGAACAGAAGAGACAGAAGGAGCAGTACTCATATTTTCGTTAGACTCGTTCATGATTTAACAGCAACTAAAAGGGAGCTTTCTAAAATAGCCAGCTGACTCTCCAGCGAGGCATCAACAAGTCCGAGCGGTGATTCTAAAACGCAAGAACCAGAAGTGAGCTCTTCGTGCATTCTCACTTCAATTGTAGAACCAGCAGGCATCCGAGGCTGAAGTTTAGCAATAGCTTTTTCGACAGACTCCTGATCTTTGGGACTAATTTGCAAAATGAGCCGCGCTTGTTGTTTGAACGAATCGAGCGCTTCTCCCACAAGCTGGTAAATGCGCTCTTCGGGAGGCAAGTCCATAATAAGACGACGCAAGCAACTTATTACCAGCGTTACCAGCTGACTTCTCGATTGCTCGTAATAATCCAAGGAGGCCAAGACTGTTTTTAAATGATGAGCAATAGCTGCATCACGTCCCTCTTGCAACCCTTGCTCCATGCCCAGTTTTTTTTGCTTCTCAAATTCTTGTTGAGACGAGGCCACTATCTCTGCACCTTGTTTACGCGCTTGTTCTAAAAGCGTGACGGCTTCTCGACAAAGAGCCATTTCTTCTTGGTGAATGACCGGCCCCTTCTTTAAATAATTGGGCAATTCTTTATCCCACTGGATCAGGGTCTGTGAGGGGGGTGGTGGTTTTTCAGAAATCATTATTTTTATTTGATAATCGAAGCAACTGTAGAAAAAGTAACGAGTAACGGGTAACGGGTGCACTAGTTGCCTTCGGCAAAATCATAAAAAGCAACAGTATCATTAATACATCAATTTTACCAAATTCACTCATTCGTCTGTTCATATTAACTCGTTACTGGTCTCTACAACTAGATATTTCCTAGCGTTCAAGCCATGGTCTAAAAAAATCACTTTCCCAAGACACATTATAACCATAACGACGTCTCCTTCCAAAGTTTGCAAAGCATCTCTTCTATTTTTGTTGCAAGAGGAGAAGCAGGCTTCCCAATGCCCGTTGAAAAACAGCCTGGCACCTTACTTGCGATACGCTGCTGCACTCCACTTTCTTTTGCAGAAAAAGCGTTCTCCACAAATAATAAAGATCTCTGCTGGAGCGCCACTAACGGATCTTCGACAAGAGCGAGATCAGCCGTCAACTCAGTAAAAAAATATTTCGAGAGAGATCCACTCAAAAGCACAAACTCCATAATATCTTCTCCTATTTCTTGACGCAACTTTCTTACCACAGATCCATTAATAATTTTGGCAAGTACCTCTTTCATCGAAAGCGCGGCTGCTAAAAAAGCAAGCCGTTTCAAACGGGCGGGCGCCACTAAACTTATTTCCCACAAAGGATCTTGCGGCCTCCAAGCAACAGCAGCGCTCCATGATAGCTTGGAACGCAAGATGACATCTACTTGAGAGCGCACTCGATTATCTTCCGAAAGAATTTGTTGAAATTTCTCCGGAAAAAATTGCAGCAAGGTTGCTAGCGGCACATGTCGTGAAGGGGAATTATTCCAAAAGATCCATTGGTCTAGCGGCGCAGCAGCATCTCCCCCCACTAGCCATCCTCGGAGCAATTCTTCTCCGAGTGAGGAAGCCGCTATTGATCCGGATGTTTTTTCTTCACTCATAGTGACGGCGGCGCTGGTACAGGAGCAGCAGCAGAACTAGGAGCTGGAGCCGCAGCTGGTCCAGCTGTCTCAGCAGGTACAGGAGTCGGTTTTTTCACCAGTTCTTGATAGATTCGTTTTCCAAAAAGGAGCGCAAGCACGAATGCGGCTGATAGGAGGCCGATGCTCCCAAGCAACATCCAAAATTTCCAAACTGACTTCCTGGCAATTTTTAATCCTAAAATCGAAACGTCTTGCTCAACATGAAGCGGATAGTAGTAATCAATATTTTCAGACTGCATGATCACGACAGAAACATTGTCGTAATTGAGTCCTTCCACACTCTTCATGACTAGCGTCTTGATTTGAGGCGTTAACGTAGGAGGGACTCTTCCTGGACGAAACTTCAAAAAGACTGATGCTGAAGAAGGCGTTAACGTCTCGGTGTAGGGATCATTTTTAGGAAGCACCAACGAAACACGTGCCACTAAAACACCATCAATGTGACTCAATGTTTCAGCGATCTGCTGACTTAAGGCATACATGAATCGAATTTTTTCTTCACTGGGCGAAGAAACAATTCCTGTTTTTTTAAAAACTTCTCCAATGCCAGAAAACTTTTCCCCTGGAATACCAAACCATCTTAACAAATCAGTCGCGGCAGCAAATTGTTGCCGAGGAACAGAAATAGAAAAGAGATTTTCTTTTTGAGGAATTTTTACGGCTTGAATATTGCGCATCAGAAGCAGCCCCATCATCGTGTTGGCATCAGCCTCAGAAAGGTTGGAGTAGAGAACCTCTGGTCCACATCCCGAGAGAAGAAAACAACCAATTAAAATTGCTAACCCCTTCGCAAAAAAATCCCATCTTAAACACGTAAAGCTAAAGGAAGACTTGAATGGCATAAATAATACTTTACGATTAGCAGGAGCGATGCAAGATTCCGAATTCAGTGAGGCAGAGATGATCATAAAGGAAAGCCCTCTTTCTTCAGCCCGAATATTTCATACCTCTCACAGCGAGGCGAAGGAAAAAGCTGATGAGACAAGGAGGAGGAAGGATTTTGATCAGGGCTGTATGAGAACATACTGTCCTGATCAAAATTCGACGACGACACAGTCTTCATCGGCTTTGGCCGAGCCGCAGACTGAGAGGCATGAAATATCCGGGCTGCAGTGGCAGGTAATTCATTTACGATATCCAAGAGAAACAGAAATAGTTTCATCACTTAAAATAAAATGGGTGGTTTTTGGTAAGCTTAAAGTGCCAAAAATATTCTTTCAACAAAAGAGAGTAGAAAAGCAAGAGGCGAGTGTAAACTATGATCTGCTCTGTAGCCAAATGGAATCTCTCCTTAATGACTATACAATCAAAGGCTATGAACTTTTTTCGATGACCTCTACGCACTCCGGCTTCTCTTCGATTGTCTCAACAACGCCACGCCCTCAGTCCCGTTTTTTCAAGGCCGCAGCGCCTAAAAGCTCTCTCCGCGGTGAAGAAGCACTGCTTTTGACTTTTAGAAAACGTTGAAACGTTAACTTTTTTCCTTCGCTGCGGGATCACACGTAATCTCTCCCAGGAGAGAAACCCCCATTTCTTTCAACCAATGAGCAATTTTTTGACTAGTGCAGATAAACCGTAGTTTTATTCGCTGATCCAATAAAGGCCGCAAAGAAGTCATGAGACCTCTCCATTCCAAGAGCGGCGCTTTTCTTTCTCCCAAAAAATAATAGGAAGCGTTCTTCGGTGAAAATCCTTGAGGAAGCAGGGTCAAAGCTGCAAACTCCGCGGGATCTCGCTCAATACCATCATCTAAATCCCAGAGCACTTTTAATTCATTAGGAATTTGTTGAACCGTTAACATAAAACTTTTCTAAAGCGGATAATTATTAAGAATGGATTTTTATTTTTGTTCGGTTGCCGACCCAACCACAGACAGAGTAAAGGGTGAAGAGTAAAGGGTAAAGAGTGATATTTACTCTTCACTCTTTACTCTTCACCCTTTACTCTGTCTGACTACCAATCAGCGCTCTTTTTAGATTATTATCAGCAAATCAGCAGCCGTTATCTCTCTAACAAAAAAGATGAAAATCCTTCTCACTGTCGATCTTGATCATCCCTCTTGCCCGGAAAGAAGCTCAATAGAATGCTTGCTTCACTATCTTTGGGATCAGCTTCAAGTCCCCTCATTTCCTACCATTGATATTCTTGCCAAAACACTCTGCGATATATCACTTTTGGAATGGGCTGAGATCGTTGCCTTAAAAAAACATACTGAGCAATATCACCAATTTTCTCGCATCCCTCTTGAACAGTATGATCTTGTCATTGGATGCAATCTTCGCCCAGAAACAGAAACCCTGTTCACCTCCTTAGGTGTCCGCTGCCTTACGGTGAGAGAAGTCCCCTGCTCGGGCTTCACTCGTTTTCTCCTAGCTCATGCTAATTTTAAAATTCCAGCAGAATACTCCGTTCAACTTCCTTGTTTGAGTAATTTATATAACGAAAATATTCCCTTCGTCGATATCCCTCAAGAAGAACGAGGTTGGTGGATTGCCAACCGCTTTCTCATTAATCAAACTCATTCTTACCCCAAGAACCTTTTTGTTGGCACCACGCTCTTTCAGCCAGAGCGCATTGTTGATGATAAAATCGTTAACTTAGCAAACTATGCTGATGAAATTAATGAAATTCTCCTCACTGCTCCTGACCCTTTTTATACAACGCGACAACCTGCAGACCAAGAAGAGATAAGATTTTTCAAGATGATTGGAGGAACCTTGCCCTGCCTTCCTCTTCCTCGTCTTCTTGCTCGAAGAGAGTTTGACAAGATCATTTCCATTGACTCCGGACTCATTCCAGTAGCAAAAGCTTTTAACAAACCCATTCAAATTTTAGGCAAAGACCGCGACTGGTCCGTCATTCAGTTGCGTCAATTCCGCAATGCCGATTTCTTTAAACAGCTTTTTGAAGAAGCTCTAATTTAGGTGAAAGTTGATTTTTGAGAATGAATATTTATTTTTGCTTGATCCCTTGCTGCCTACAGAAAAAGTAACGAGTAACGAGTGCAATAGTTGCCTTCGGCAAATTCAAATAAAAAATTTCCAACATAGCACACTAATTTTATTAACTTAATCAAATGCACCTGTTCATATCACTCGTTACCCGTTACCCGTTACCCGTTACTCGTTACTGGTCTCTACAGCTAGAAATTTCCTAACATCCAAGTCGACGTCTCAAAAACTATCATTCTTGAGCAAAAATTTTCCCATGGATCAAAATACTATTCTTCAACAAGTCGGCCAAGACTGGGGCAACAAGCGAGGTCCAGCAATGGAAAACTTAAAACAAGCTCGTGAGCTCCTTGCCAAGCTTCGCGCCCAACGAGGTGATGCCCCTCCCTCTGAAAAAGAAAAACAGGTAATGGCTCTTGTAGAGCAGCTAACAGGTTTTTGCCAACAAATCGAAGCTCAGTTTATTGTCGTTCAAAAATCGATCGTTGAAACGAATTGCCTCGGGTTCGAGTATAACATCAAGGTCCTTATTCAAAAACTAGAAGGGTGGCATAGCTTTTTAAAAATTCATCTCATTGACAAGATGGACTTCATCAAGCAATGGACCTTATCGATGGGAGTTCCTGCTGCTAATAAAGACCCTAGAGTCATTCACTATCTTGCCGCTCTTCCTAAACAAATTGCCTGTTACAAAGCATGGGAGTCAGAACTCCTGCTCCCTCGAAAAATCAGCTCCCTCATGGAAATTGGTTCGAAATATGGATTGAATGCGCTTGTCCTTGGCCGCATGGCTCGTATTGGAGCTGTGGAGCGCGATCAGGGAATGATCTCTTTGTCAAAAAAACTAGAAAGTGCTGGCGCAACGCTCATGTCACAACCAACCGTTGGATTTACTCACTGTGACTTTCAACCCAGCAGCGTCTCAAGCCTTCCAGCCGACGCCTTTGATGCGGTCTGGTTTCACCGTCAACCTTGGAATCATTGGATTAGCCAGGATGGCCCACATTTAGTCTCAGCTCTCAGTGAGCTGGGGAACAGAGCTCACTTTCTTTTTTTCACTAGCACCGAAGAACTCCCCCCACGTCACGATCTGCTCGCTTCTCGTTATGATTTTAAAGTGGCTGGAGAATATGAAGAAGGATCTCAGACGCTCTATTTTATTGTGGCTCAACGAAAATTCCTTTCGCTTGCGGGAACCTTTTTTAGTTGCTCCGACATGCGTATTCATGATCCTTCTTGGCAAGGAGCAGAACATATCGATTTTAAAGGAAGCATGCTCCCTTGGAACAAACCAACTCTTCCGCTACAAACAAGAAGACTGCTCGTTGGCGACAATCGTGCTGCACGAACTTTTTTAAAACGAACAGCCAACCTCAATGCCCCCAACATTCATATCAGAGAGGCTGAAGTATGGCGTTCTGTTGGAGGACTCACGCCTGAACTTCCAACATTGATGGGACGTTCTGAGGATGATGCGGGCTATCATCTCCTTCTCGATCTCAATCAAACTCAAGCTCGTTTTCCAACATTTCCTATCTCACCTGATGATCGCTTCACCTTACTCCGTGCGGCAATGCGGTTGCTCCACGAATTACGACTGCGTAATCTTAACCTCAATTTTTTGAGGCTGGGAAATTTCGCTCTCACCAACGAGGGAGCCGTCTTCCTTTCTGCTGAATTCATTTGCTATGAAGAAATCGAAGATCCCTTGGATGCCATCTTATGGTTCTTACGAGACCTCAAAGCAGATGCTCTCTACTGGCACGAGTGGCCGATTGAACCTTTCCGCGCAGAAGATCTGTCATTGCTTTTACCAGAACACCAAGATATCGCGATCTTAGCACTCCGCTCTAAAAATATAGATCAGTTTATTAATGACCCTCTCATCGCAAAGCGTTTTCTAGACATCTAATGGAAGCCCGATGAGAACATTAGTACTTACAGCCTGGACAGAAAACATGAGGTCAGTGGTGGAGATCACCGCTGCCACTAAAAAAGAATATGCTCACCGATATGGTTATGAATTTGCCAATATCTTACTCGTGCCAAAACCTAATGAATATCCCGCATGGGCCAAAGTTGGCGTGCTTTTTGAAATTCTACCAACCGTCGACCGACTTCTTTGGATTGATGCCGATTCTTTTATCACTAATCCTGAAATCTCCTTAGAAAAAATTCCGCATGCCCCAGGATTTACAGCCTCCCGCGATTGGGGCGTTGATGCAGCGCTCCAAGATTTTTCTACAGCAGGATTGATCCTAACGCCTCATGCACTCCCCATCGTTGAACTGGCCCTCAAGAAAACCCACTGGGCCAATGTTCCGCTCTGGGATCAAAATGCCCTTCGTGAGGCAGCTTCTTCCTTCCTCACTCTGACCAACGTGCTTCCAAGGAGGACCCTCAATGCAGTCCCGCAAGAGCTCCTCCCTTTTGCGATAGAGCCATGGCAAGAAGGCGACTTCCTTTGTCATCTCACCAACACAAGTAACCCGAATAGGAGAAAATTTTTAGACCGCTACTTTCAAGAACAACCAGACTCCCAACAGCCGCTGTTATTGGATCTTTAATAAAAAAGTTCTTTTCTGCGCTTGAGATTCTAGCCCGGATATTTCATACACTTCGTGACGAGACGCTGTGCGAAGGCTGATGGGACAAGGCACAACTTGAATTTTGACGCTGGGCTGTATGAGTACATACCGCTCAAGTCCAAATTCAAGTTTAACGCAGTATCCATCGGCCTTCCCGCAGGTCGCAGTAGATGGGTATGAAATATTCGGGCTAGGATAACTTGGTGAGTCAAGGTTAAATTTTTCATTTTTAAAATCCCCAAAGATAAATTCTATTGATTTTTTTAAAAAACGAGTAGTCTTCTTTTTAAGTCTCAAAAAAATGTACCTCACTTTTATTTACTCAATCTAGAATAGTGTTTTTCAAAATCAACATTTCATCATTATGGCTTCACCGCAGGGGTTACCGACCATTCCAGCTTTTTACAATCCTTCTTTTCCTGAGATAGCTAGCACAACGTTTATTTTGGCAAGTTCTCCCATGACGGGCAATATTTCTCCCTATGCAACCTATGGAATGAATCTCAACTTCATTGGTGCTGTCATGTTCCCACAGGTTGCATCTACATTCATTGCACTTCAGACATCTCTCCTCAATGTCGATGCTAGCAACCCTTCGGCCTTGCTGCAGGTACAGCTCACGATGAGTGAATATGAAAATGCCGTTCAATCGACTTCGCAGATGTACGCTTCTTTTGAAACACTCATCAAAGCTATCATTCAAAACGTCTAGGTAGTCTTACTGCTCTTTTTTTATGGCTTCACCTCAAGGCTTGCCCACAACTCCTTCTTACTGGAATACCCCGTATAATGAGATAACATCTCTAAATGGACTGGGAACATCTCCTATGCCCGGGTTAATTTCTCCCTACGCAACGTATGGAATGAATCTTAACTTCATTGGGGCGGTCATGTTTCCTCAAGTCGCCTCTACTTTTATTGCGCTGCAGACCTCCCTCCTCAACGTTGACGCCAGCAATCCAGCGGCCTTGCTGCAAGTCCAGCTCACCATGAGTGAATACGAAAATGCCGTGCAATCAACTTCGCAGATGTATGCTTCTTTTGAAACACTCATCAAAGCCATCATTCAAAACGTCTAATTTTTTAGAAAAATTTTTGCCCGTTCGCATTGACTTGCCCCATTTCACTATTGCACCCTACTTAGATCCGTTCTTATGACTCAACACTCTACTGATCACCACTCGGCCCACCACACTAGCACTACCTCCTCTCATACTGGATTAATTAGCAAAGAAGATCGCCAGATGTTGATGGAAATGGGAATCATGGCTTCCAACAACGTTTTCCCATGGGAAGGACACGCTCTTTTTGGACAACTGCTCTTGGTAGAACCTGAAGAGGCCTATCCTCGCGTTGGAATGGCTTATTGCAAAATCATGGGAGGACAATTTGCAGAAGCTCACCAATTGTTGAAAAACAAAATCGTGACCGCTTCTCCTTTAAAGGACTTTGCGCTCGCTTTACGAGGCCTTGCCTTTTATTTGGCAAAACAGCCCAAAGAATTAGAGCAACTTTTTAAAGAGCATGAAGGACCTCTAGAAAAAAATCTTCCCGCCAGAAGTATGTTCCAAAACCTTCTTACAGCATTATGAGCGTTTCTCAAATTAATTCGTCCACTCCTCTTCCTAAAAATTACAGTGCTAACCAAAATGCAACGCCATCCGTAGAGGAAGTAGCATCTTTTGAAGCGAGTCTAGACGCAGCTTCCGAAGGTGCTTCTGCTAATAGTCAGAACTCTTCTCAAGGAAACAGCGATGGCTCCGTCCCAGCTGCTAGTTGGGATACTTATTGGAAAGGTTTTAATCAATCCATTTTTGATCATAATCGTCGAGAGTTTGCTTATTATGATCGAGTGCGGAGAGAAATAGATTACGGTAATAAACCGTAACTACCAAGGCAGTAACCTTGATAGTGTTGAAGCGCTGAAAGGAAATTTTAAACCTCAGTAAAAATCTTTATAAAATTTGACAATAAAAACGGTGTTGATCCTATAAATCACAGCAACATCTCAAAATGAGTCTCGTTTCAACGTTTCAACCTCTCAACTCCTAAACCTCTTCCCTATGGTTTCCTCACTCTCAGCAGCCTCTTCTGCCATAGCAAGTCAAGCACACGTCAATGCTGCTTCTAATGTTGTCGATCCCCAGCTCGACTCCAATCAGCTCAAAGATCTCATCCATCAACAACTCGGCATGGATGCTCACTCCTCACTGCCTGCTGATGTAGAAGCTTTTTATACGATGGGCCCTGATGCGGTGGCCGCCCCCACTCACCCATCCGTGAGTACGGCTCCAACAATGTCTATGGATTCTGCAAACTTATTTCAAGATCTTCCTAATTATCTTAATAAGGTAGGAGGCCCTTCTGATCCTACAGCCATCTTGAACGCTCAAGTTCAAGTTACTGAAGCCTCCCTTGGTTGGCAACTCATGGGCCAAATTGCAGCAAAAAGCGTGAGCGGCATACAAAGCCTTCTTAATAACCAAGTGTAGTTTTAGATCATGGAAGAATATCCGCCCGGCCTTTCGCACCTGTCTCAACATCAATTTGACCGCACAGAAGAATTATTCTCACAATCACTTTCCACCTGGGATGATCTAGAGAATTTTATTAAAACCTCAGGAATCAGTATTGATGAATGGATTGCTATTGCAGAAAAGTATGATGGAGTTGAAAGTCATTTTTATGCTTCCTACCTTAAAGCAGTGAAAAATCTTTTGCAGCACTCTGGCGAAAGAAAAAAATTTGAAAAACCACGCCAAGTATTTTCTAATCGTATCCGGCCCTCTCTACTAGCGAGAAGAGTTTAATTTTTCCGATAACATGCAACCGCTTTATTTCAATCCCCTCGATGTCCACAACAACTATATTGGAACTAATCCGCTAGCGACCACGGGCGTTCCAATCAAGACAAGCATTTATCCTTATTTTAATCCGAGCATTTATCAATCGTTTACTTTTTATAGCTTTCCTGTACAGACGCTGTATACCACAGCATTAATTGGTAGTGCGACTCTTGATGTACATTCTGTTCCTGGAGAATTGCAATCTGTAGTTACTGGAGGAGTTATTTATTACGACGAAATAGCCTACTCGACAATGGAGTTCTTCTCATTATTGGATGTTATCTCAACTCAGTTTTCTACATTTGAAACTTTTTATGCAAGTTACATTCATATAGATCCAATCACTTATAATGTTCGTTTTGGAACAGAACTTCGACCTGTTATTGCAAGCACTGCTGGAGCAATAGATACTTGGAACACTTACGAGTATTGCTTCTCTCAACAGTTTTTTTATTATAGTTATATTGTTGCAACTTGGCTCTTCGATAGGCTCTTCGATGGGTTTGACAATTGGTATTACTATGGCGACACCCAAATTACTGGACTAAGTAGCTATGTAACCGAATCAGGAGTTTTTTTTGAAAACGTAGTCTCTAGTACTCATCGTTACCTTCCTGGCAGGACTATTCTTGGAAGTTCTTCCTTTGTTAATATCATGGGAAGTAATGTCTATACAGGGCTTATTGACACTACTAATTCCATCATCATTTACCAAAACGAACAAGTTAGCAGCTATTTCAGTCAATCTCTTTCTTACCAAGTTAACATCGCCAATCTCACCGCTGCTTTGAATAGCGTTTCATCAGGAAGTGGAAGTCAAGAATCAGGAAACGGGGCCATCACCGTCACCAATTTTTCTTGGACTTGGGAAAGTACTACTCAAGGATGGACCGGCAGCCAAAACACTACTTTTAATGGCTATTTGTCCAACGGGGTTGTGGTGAATGTTTACCTATCTGTAAACTATGGAGGAACGGTTATTACTAACTCTTCGATAGCAGTAACCCAAGTACAGTCCCTCATTACCGTTCAAAACAATGATCTTGCCAACTCGCAGACCTTCATGAATAACGCAGTCACGACTCTTCAAAGTCAGGTTTCTTTAGCAGGACAGATTATCGGAACTCTTTCTTCTATTATGCAATCCATCATCAGTAATATTTAAAATAATATTTTTTCTTCTTGCCATCTCATTCAAAAAACTCCACAAGATAGTCACTACCATGACCACTAAAAACCAACTCAGTAGTCCAAATCCATCCACGCCTCCTTCTCAAGCCGATATAGAAGCCAATATTGTAGCCGATGCAGCTTTTGCGGCTCTAACGAAGAATATACCTATGTATCTTCTTCGTGGCATGACAAAAAAACAGATGGATGTTCTTTATGCTCAAGGCTATTATTTTTACTCGCAAGCAAAATACAAAGAGGCGCTTCCTCTATTTAAAGGGTTAACTTTTTATCATTCTTTAGATCAAAGAGGCTGGCTGGGAGCAGGTGGATGTTATGAAATGCTAAAACAATATGACCAAGCAATCACTTGCTATTCTTTTGCTGCTATCCTTAACTTTAATGATCCAACTCCAGCGCTGCATGCGTTTGATTGTTATATTGCTCTTAAAAACTACCCTAAGGCGCTCTCTTGTCTAGAGGGCGTTATCTTACTTTCCTCTAAAAAGCCAGAACATGCAGCTCTTAAAAAACGAGCCGAATTCTTAAGAGATGCCTTACAAAAAACCATTACTGAAAATAAAAAGGCATAACTAGCAATTCATTAAACTCTTAAACTTTAATTTTTTATGGACTCTATCAGCACTTCTCTTTCCACTGAATATATTCCTCCTTCAACTTCTTCGGATTCAAACGATTCTTCTGCTTCCACAGGAAAACCTTCTTCACAGGGACAGGGCAAAGGCACCCCAGCTGTTTCAACGGCTGGAGGCACCAGCGCCTATGCCTCGTTGCAAGGAACACAGGAAAAGGAAGGGACTAATGCCCAAAATATTAATGCCACGTTGGGTCAAGCATTAGGAGCCACTCAAGATTCAATTGCAGATTCAAGCTTATCGCAAATTGATGATGATGCTCAAGATGGCACTACTGGAGATTTTCTAACAGGAGATATAGGCTTGAATGCGGACCAACAAGTTGCTCAAGGTAGCCATAAAGGCAGTAAAGGCTCTGATCCAGGTTCAGGTGGTGAATCAGAAAAAGGCGAGGTCTATACTCGCAGTACTGCCGCCAGATTAAGAAACAGACAAGCTAGCATACAATCTGCAAGTTCAGCAGCATCAAGCAAAGATGTTTCAACCTTTACTCTCAAAGTAGATCCTACCACCACTTCATCAACAAGTGACACTTCGTCGACAAGTAGCACTTCGTCAACTTATGTTGATTCAAACGGAGCGCCAGCAATACCTACTGCTCCTAATGTTTTTGCGATGATAGAGGACTCTACGAGCCTTAGCTCACAGTTACAAGAATACCAAATATCACAAATGGTCTCTTCTTCCTCTGCTCAAAACACAATCTTGTCTCAAGAGTACAGCAATCAAATCACTGATATTCAAAATTCTATTTCTGCTAAAAATAGTTCTACTCAAAAGAGCGGGATTGCTAAGTCCTTTAATTGGATTGTTGATATTGCTCTGATCGTAGTTGGCGCTATAACCGCTGATCCTATGTTAGTTGCTGCAGGAATTATGGGTTGCGTTATGACTGCTGACCCAAAAATTACCGCTGGTCTTACCTCTGCATTAGAAAAAATGGGCTTGCCGTCAGCTGTTGCTAGTATAATGGCAACCTTGATTATTGTAGCTGCAGCATCAGTTGGAGGCATGGGAGTTGGTGCAGTCGTAGAAGGGGGAATGGCAGCAGGTTCTGCAGCTGCTATTACTGCTGCTTCCGAGGCTAGCACTGAGAGTGCAGCTGATGCTGGCGCTAATGCTGCTACTTCTGCTACTTCTACTGCAGAAAAGACTACTGCTCAATCTATCAATTGGACAAAAACTTACAATGCACTTGGCACTTCAGCAGGGCGCGACGCTTTCGCGAAAGGCTTTGCAAAGGGTGCTACCAAAACAATTGCCGAGGCTCCTTCTAAAATGGCTACCTCCATCATTAATATACCACCATCTGTAGCTAAGAGTGCAGCAAGTCTCTATAGTCTGGCTGGTAAAGTTGCTGAGGCATGTACATCTCTTGGATCAAAAGGCCTAGCTGAAGGTGCTGAAACTGGTGCTGAAGCTAGTGCAGCTGGTGCTGAAGCTAGTGCCAGTATGGCTGACAGAGCTGTTGCACAATTGCAATCAGTTGGTACCAATTTGCTTAAGGATCCAATAAAACTAGTTCATATCACAGCCGAGCTCACAATGGCTGCTCTTGCAGCCACTGGAAGTATCATGAGTTTTAATGCTACCGGACTAAAAGCAAAGGCTCAAGACGACGAAGCAAGTGTGCTCTCCTCTCAAGCACAAACAACAGATATGACCGCTAACATTACCCTTTCTAATCAGCAAATTCAAGATCTCTTAAAGGATATGAATGGTGAAATATTAGCTGCAGGTACGACTCTATCAACAATGAGCTCATTAGCTGGAGAAACTCTAGGACGCCTGTATGGTGCTGCTAATTAGGCTCCTTCCTGAAAGTATCACCTTTTAACCTAAAAGCGTGTCTAAAAATGGGAAAGATTTTGTAAGGACTTGGTTTCAAAAAGATTTTTCCAGTTGCTACGTAAGCCAATTGAAAAAGATTTTTGAGGCCGAGTGTATTGCGAAAGATTTTCTATTTCTAGACACGTTTTTAGGTTTAAAGCTATCGTTCTGAAAGCTTGATAACAACATGGTAAACAGGAGCAGCGAAGACCGCTGAGGCAAAAATTTCAGTGGTCTCTTTTCCTAAAATATTCATTTTAAAAATCACCTCTGCTAAACAACCCTTCATGTCTTCTTTTACTGAACTCGCTGGTTTTTTAGCCAATCGTTACCAACTCCCTAAGGAAGAAATTCGGTCTCCTTTATTGGAGCTGGTCATTGATAATGCCGTAACATTAGAACTTCAAGAAGATGGTCCGCAGGTTTACCTTATCGGAGTTGTCGTAGAGCCACTTCTCATCCATGAAGAAAATGAGGCACTATCTTTATTAAAGGCAGCTAGCAGTCGTTTAGGATTAACAGAGGGGACGTTATCGTGGGATGAAGAACAAAAACGAATTGTTTTTTGGTTAGAAGTAACCTCTTACACTAGAGAAACCGAATTCAATAACCACTTAAATCTTTTTCTGAACCATCTTGATACTTGGATCAGGCTTGTTCCTCCTTCACCTGCGACATAGAGTTTTTTCTACCGCAAGGAAACATTAAGAGCGTTTTGAGGACGTCCCTCAACTAACTTATTAAGTCGATCAACAGATTGTTGTAGTGAATTATTAAGCTGTTCGGTCATTGCAGAGGGACTAATATTAATGACATTACTAGCAGCTGCCTCAACTACTTCATTCTGCTCTAAAGAGATAGCAGTATTGGTATCAACCGCAGCAGCAGTATTCCCTGTTATATGATAACTAAAGGGTTGGTTAGCTAAATTAGACTCAGAAATAAAAGCGGCGTTCAAATGAGGCGTCGTATTCTTGGTGACATCATTGTTGTTACTAATATTTTTATTCTCTATGTTTTCCTGATGCCCTGCACGCTCTTGTTGAAATACAGCATTTGCTTCGTTATTCCCCAACTTGCTCTCTATCCCTTCTAGAGCTAACGCCTTTTTTAACTCTTGATCATCCCTTGCAACTAATTCTGTAGCTGTTGGGCCAAATTGAGCCGAAGGAACATTTTCAGAAGAAGCTTTACTTAAAAGACCTTGAGTAACAGAAGTTACTTTTTGAAGCAATGAAACAGCCTTACTTCCTAGCTTGGCAGCAAGATTCCTGACTGCATCATTCTTTTCTTCTGTTTTTGCTTCCAAAACATTGAGAGGGCCATGATTGCTGTTTTTATTAATAAGACGAAGCACATTGAGCTCTCCTAATACTTTTCTCAATGCTTCTAGTGAATTACTCCTTTTGTGTAAATGAGAAGTGTGCAGAAGAGAGACAAATGATTTTGCAGCGAAATAGTTAGCCCGAGCAACGGTCAACCCTCGTCCTGGTGGGGTAGGATCATCAGACAACAATTGTTCTTCCGAACGAGGAGAGGCTGCTGTCTGAACCAATGCTAAGCCAGCAACATGCTGAACAGTCATCATTGAATTGCTCACTTCTTGCATAGGAAAGCGATACCCTTGAACCTCATCAGCAAAAGGTGCTCCAGGAGCATAGTATCTGTTATAGATTTCTTGAGCAGCTTCAAGTGCTGATTGGATATCCGCAAGCACACTCTTCGCCAACACAGGATTATCCTGCTGCTGAGCTGCTTGACTGATGACATCTTGAGTAGCCTTTCCAATGGCTGCCAAATCACTGAGGTACGTTTGTTGGCTTTGTGGCATAGATGAGTCAGGAGGTTGGATCGCAACAAAAGAATCGCTATAACTTTTCTGGAGTGAATTAATAACTGTAGGATCAAAAGTAAGATTATCAAAAACAATTCCTGCTGCCTGAAGGGAAGTTACCTCTTGAGCCTCGGACGAAATGACCTGCTCTCCACTGTGCCCAGCAAACTGAGTCTCATTAACACCAGGAGTAATAGAATTAGAATAATAGGCGCTCATGTTTTTTGAGAGTTGATTTTAATTTGAGTGACCAGAGCATTTTTTAAAGCAACAGCTCTTCGATACAAGTCTTTTTTGTTAGCATCATGTTTGGCAAGTTCTATCGCAACACTCACACACTCTAATGAGCGGTAGAGGTTCATAAGATCAATACAAGAGTGGGCTGCATAAAATCTTGAGTCAGGATTATGGGGATCTAGCAACGAAGCCATTGCAAAGGAGGCAAGAGCATTGTCATGGCATTTAATATGTTGGTAAGCCCCTCCTAAACCTATCCAATTACGAGCTACTCGTGGTTCGTAAAAACAGAGCAGCCGAAAAAGATCAGCGGCTTCTTGATAGCATTGCATTTCATAAAGCTGAAAGCCCGCCAAATAGAGTGATTCTAACTGTCTTTTTGTAATCCCCTTTTTTTCTGCCAATGATGGCAATTGCTTAATGGCAGTCATCACGCAATCAAGCATCCAAGAAGGAGTCTCTGAAGAGACGGTCTGCTGGTTGAAATTCTCTGGCATAATTAGAATTTTCTAAAAGTGAATTTTTATTAAAAAAACCTTATTCTTCAATCTTTACTTCTTTTTCCATCAGCTTGCGAGCTCCTTCAACAACTTCTTGAGGTGTTATTTTAAGCATCACAGCACAACGCTGATGTTGTTGTGCTAGAGGAGGACAGATGTGAGGGAATTGAACAGCATTCCAGTGACAAGGAGAGAAAGAGCACTCAGCTGTATGATGAATGGGATAATGCTTAGGATAATATTGGACTCTTGTTCCAGGTCCATAAGGCCCCCAAAGCCCTATACAAGGCCGTTCTAAAACACCTGCAACATGCACCAGCATGGAATCAGGCGCCACACAAATTTCTGCGCGATTGATCAGCGACCACATCAATCGCGGCCGCTCGAAAGAGCGAAACTCTACATTGTCGACTCCAAGAGGCTCCATCCAATAGCCTGCTGATTCCAAAGGTCCATAGACACCAATCCAGTAAATATCAGGAAAGGCTTCTGCTAATGCTTTTAAAACTGCACGACTTTGCTCGGGAGGCAAGGAGCGAACTTGCTGAGAACATGCTAGCTGATAAAAACCAAGACTCCGATCGCCATAAAGAGTCTTGGCGATATCAGTTTCCATTCTAGAAAACTGCGGCGCTACGCGCTTCTCCTCATCAGGAATGCTCTTTGGATCAATGCCACAAGTACGCAACATGAGATCGATTGGTTGCATCTGACCACCATGAGCATAGCCATTGGAAATATATTCAAGATTAACGTGATAATCAAATTGCTCCATCGTCGACCAATAGCAAGGAAGGGTGACAATAGATTTGATCCAAGGAAATCCATGCCAAAACATCGTGAGGTGTGGCTCGGAAAGAATATGAACCTCATACCCACGATCTGCCAAAATCTTACTGAGAGGCCAGGTCATGATTTGATCTCCCATTCCACCAACACCATTATAAATAATGACACGCTTTTTAGGATCGTTGTCTTTAAAATGAAGCGGCGTAAACATTGGTTCCGCTTTGGAAACTTTTTCATAAGGGATAGAAAAATCCCAAGCCTTCATTTTATCAAATTGCTTATCGGCAAAAAGGTAAGCCTTACCTCCTTCAAAAATCTGAGAAGAGCCAAAGTGCATATGGCTATTCTCAACCCAAATATGTTCAACAAAAGAAATAACGTGCATAAAAACTTAGACTCTATTCGCAAGCAGGCGATTTTTAAAATGAATATTTATTTTTCTTTGATACCTACGGCAAGTAAAGGGTAAAGAGTAAAGGGTGAAGAGTATTTTTCTACAGAAAATTTTACCTCAGCACTCTTTACTCTTTACCCTTCACACTTTACTTCTTCTATTCACCAAATGATCATCAAACAATGAAGCCCATCGACTTTGACAACAGTAATTCCCGCTCTAACTCCAAAGTTCTCCTCATCGGCTTAGATGCTACCGATTGGGACCTTTTATCTGAAAAAATTGCTGCAGGAAAATTACCCAACCTTGCCAAGCTGATAAAAAGAGGAGCTAGCGGCCCTCTTCGTTCCTTGCGCCCTTTTTTTTCTCCATCACTTTGGGCAACGATCTCAACCGGAAAACGTCCTTATCAACATAACATCTCAGGATTTGTCCTGCCGACCTCCTCGGGCAAAGGATTGCGTACTTATGATAGCTCCTCACGTTCTTCGCCTGCAATTTGGGAAATGCTCTCTTCGGCCGATCAAACTTCGAACGTGGTAGGATGGTGGAATACGGCTCCTGCTGAAAAAATTCGCGGAGTCATGGTGGATGAAACTTTTCGAGTCGCTCAATTTCCATGCAACACTCCTTGGCCAGTAAACCCAACCAGCGTCTCCCCTTCTTCTCTTGCTGAAAAATTAGCAAAGTGTCGTTGCCATCCCCAGCACATCTCCTCGCAACTTCTTCAGCGGCTGCTTCCCAAACTTTATGAAATTGATCCCACTGTTGATTGGCGGCTCTCTGCCATTGCAAAAATTCTTGCTGAAGACCTGACAACCTTGCAGACCACGCTCTGCCTGATGAAAGAACATCCTTGGAATTTCACCTCTCTCTATTTAATCGGTCTCGACAGCCTTTCACATCAAGGAACTTCTTTTCGAGAGCCGACGACTTGCCAGGCAGATCAACTTGGCATTGAACATTACGGAGAACTGATCGATCGCGCTTATGAACTTTATGATGAGTGGGTCGGATGGCTTGTTACTGCTGCTGGAGAAGACGCCACCATCATGCTTGTCTCGGATCATGGTTTTTATCATGACGATCGCAAACCTCGCTCTTTGGGAATGAGTATGACTTCACCATGTGATCAACATGCTCCGATTGGAACCATCATTGTCGCAGGCCCCAACATTAAATCGGAAGCTACCATAAAACATGCCACGCTCTTAGATATTTGCCCCACACTCTTAACATGCTTCCAACTTCCTGTTGGAAGAGACATGCATGGAAAAGTCCTCACGGAAATTTTTAAGACTCCTCCTCCTATTCACGCCATCCCCTCTTGGGATTTAGTGGTGAATCGCCCTCCTCAAAACCAACTTCAAGAACCATCCGAACAAACCACTAGCATGGCGCTTCGGCAGCTCATCGCACTAGGATACCTTCCTCAAGCCCCATTAGATCATCAATATATTTTTTCCACCGCTTATACAGATCATCTTGTGCATCAAGCGCTCTCTTATTTGGAAAACGATCGCATCGATGCTGCCCTACCACTTTTGGAGCAAGCACACCACCATTCTCCGGAGCGAACGGACATTCTGGCGCTGCTAGCAGAATGGTATCGCGCGCTCGGCCTCAAAGAACATGCCTCAACAAGTTTGAAACAATTTGTTTTTCACCGTGTGCGCGATGCTTGGCAGGCTTATCAGGCACTACAAACAAAAGTTTATGATCCGAATCAGTCACTCTCGACGATGGAAGTTTTAGAATGGAGGCACCTCTCAGCACGTGTTCAATTAGATCCTACAACCATCCAGTTTGCTCGCCTCTTCGCAGATTGGTTGATGAATCCTGAAGAGCAAATTGCGCAAGAGCTCTATGCTTGCGCCGAATTTTCTCCTCAAAATTTTTCGCTCGTAATGCAGGCAGCTGATGTTTGTTTCTTTCATGGATGGAACGAACAAGCTCTCTTGTTATTGCGCTCTCTCGCTGTTTGGAAGAAGGAAGAATCATCACCCTTAGTTGCCATCGCCTCTCATGAAAATCAGCAAGGTCATTTCAAACAAGCTGCCACACTTTTACGAGAAGCTTTGAATCGCCATCCTTTAGATCATGGCGCCTGGTTAGAATTGGGAAGATCCTTGGCTGCCCAGAATGATTGGCTAGAAGCCCGGGCCGCTGCACTTCAAGCAGCTAGCAGCTTTTTGAAACGGCCTCAGGCTTACGAGCTCCTAGCGACCATTGCCCAGCAAGGAGAGAAGAACCAAGAATTAGCTCAACGTTACACAAAACTCGCCCATCACGCTGCCAAGCGTTTAATAAAATTAAAAAATTCTTTGCGTGGCCCTTCATCGAGATTTTTACATCACCAGAAAAAAAGCGTTGCAACTCTTGATACCGCAGAACAAGGAACCAGCGAGCACCCCTCTGCTCAACAACCGATTGTTGTCACTGGCCTTCCTCGCTCGGGAACTTCACTCTTAATGCAAATGCTCACAGCAGGAGGAATTGATGCTATTACTGATTATCAACGTCTCCCTGATCAACATAATCCCCTCGGTTATTTTGAGCATGAAAAATTTAAAGAAATGGCGACCAACTCCCATTTGCTAGAACCTGGCAAGGCGGCCAAAGTTGTTATTCCCCTGCTCTGGGAATTGCCACAAGATTTGAACTGCTATCTCATCTTCATCAGAAGGCCTCTCGAAGAAGTCATCGAGTCACAACATCGCATGGCAGGAGAAATAGCTTCGTTCGAGGAGCTCAAGAAAGCTTACGTCGCTTTTGAAGTCCAGACTTCTGAAATTATACTTCAGCGTCCTTGGAGCGTCCTTCAACTTTCTCATACGCAACTCCTCGCTGATCCGATGACTACTGCCGCCAGGATCAATGATTTTTTAGGAGGTCGCCTCGATGTCAAAGCCATGGCTGCTGTCGTGCAGCCTTCGCTTCACCGAGTGAAGAGAGAGCCTATAGACTGTAGGCTATAGGCTGTAGGGAAGCGATCAGACGATTATTCTAAAACAGCAATCTTTCTTGAAAGCTTGTAAGTAGAGCCTGTCGTGGAGAAGTGATTTTTTTAGTCGTCGTCTAAAAGCTAGGAAATATCTGGCTGTAGAGACCAAAGGCTATAGCTTTGCAGCTCAGCAAGCTTAGCCATCAAACAAAGGCCCTTTCAACCGCGAAGTGCAACACGTGAAAAAAAATAGAAAGGCTACATGATGATGGTAATCTTTAAGGTGTCAAAACCAAGGAGATTATCATGGCCAGAGGCTATCATCATGTAACCAGAGACAAACGATCTC
>JAPLTJ010000022.1 GCA_026398175.1 Verrucomicrobiia bacterium
ACTGTTTGTCACTAACAGATCTTTTGCCTGCTTGCAATGATGACTTGATGTCAAAATAAAATTGTTACTTCAAATTCAACGACCACCAATTTTACTAGCGTCAATCATTTCGTAGAAATGATTGACGTTGGTAGTTACCAATCAATCACATTAGATGAGCTGCAGGGCTGAAGGCTAAAGGCTGAAGGCTAAAGGCTGAAGGAAGAAAAAACCTCAGCTAGTTTTCCTACCAACTACAAACAGCAAAAAACAACACTTTCATCTAAATTGACCGATTATAATTTTCTATTAAATGCAAAAGAACGGTTCTTAAATTTAAAACAATTCTTCAAGTAATATTACTTCTAGCCTTTAGCCTTTAGTCTTCAGCCTTTGTAGCTTGTGAGTGTGATTAGCAAATAAAATAAAATTCCATTTTTAAAATCAGCTTATTTCCGGACAAGCTCTATCTTAGAATCCTCCCATAATAATTCTCCATGAAAGCTATCCCCCCAATCAGTGCTATCGTTCTTTTAATAGGAACAACCTTTTCGCTTCAGGCAATTCCGATGTTTGGAGAAGGAGAGTATCCAGCTCGTCCAGAATCTCGTCTTGCCGCAGAACAAAAAGAAGAAGCCGGGCGTCGCATTTCAGAGTCTCCTTCACGAGATGAAAATCAGGAAAGTGATTTGCCTCGACAAGATCAAATGCCAGAAATACAAGATCCTTCTATGGAACATGCTTCTATTTCATCATCCGGAACAGCGGGAGCAGAAACTGAACGACCCATTCCTACCTCTGCAGAACAAGAACATCTCCAAGATTCTGGACCAGCCGCTGCTGAAGGCTCTTTCGAAGGGCATTCTGTGGCAGCTGCTCAGCCGAACCACTTTATCGTATTGCTCTCAATGGCCAATTGGAAGCACAACATCCCGAGACAAAAGAATGGCAGCCTAGTGAAAGATTCGAAGACACTACAGGCACATGGAAGTTTGCAGGTTTAAGAAGTGATCCCAATGATCTTCAACCCTTATCAGTAGTTACTAAACATTACAATCGCGCCGAAGACATTGATAAAAGAAAAGCAGCCTACGAACAAGAGCTACGTGAAGAACAAATCAAAAATCCCTCCCCTGAGTCTGAACATCGGATCTTTGCGCTCGGACATCTGATTTCTGTTTTAGAAAAAGCAAGCGCTTATCAAAATGAGATGGTTCGCCATTTGAATGCCAGTGAATCTCCTGATGCTAGAATAACAGCATCACAAGATTCTTACCGCCTCAAGACCTTCTCAAAAATCAATGAGTCTCCCAATCAACTCGAGAGGATTGCTGATCAAATTGAAATCGACTCTCAAAACCTACTTTCTTATCAAGCCACTCTAAATATTATACAAGCCCATATACTTGCTTTGCCGACTCCAGGAGGCTTCGAAGCAGATTGTCTAAATAGCATGAAGTCTCATGGGGAAGATGCTATCGCTCATCAGAGGAACCTCATTACAGCAAAAGAAGCTTATGCAACAGCATTGCCTCCTCCCTATGAACCCAGAGATGAGGCAACCCAAGCAGGTATTAATCAAAGAGCATTAGAAGCATTAGATTGCAGAAGAGAGGCGATATTAGTTAGACAAAATAATGGATTTATCCATGCAACTTACCCTACTCAAAATTTGCGTGTGGCGCTTTACGGTCAACATGAGGTAGAAGCTCGTCAGCAAGTAGAAAAGGAAAATCAAAGAGCTCAACCGCGACAACAGGTCATCGATTGGTTCACGCAATCAGCAGATTTGTATCAACAAGCTGCAGCAGCACAAGACGCAGGTAATTCATATAAAGCTCTCTCTCTGGAGCAGGCCAGTCTCTTTTTAGAGCGCCCAAGAAGCACAAGCAATTCAACCGCGACAACAGGTTGTTGACTTGTTCAGGCAAACAGCAAATTTGTATCAACAAGCTGCTGCAGCACGAGGCGCAGATAAAGTGCGCTATCTCTCTGAAGCAGGAAAAGCTCTTTCTGAAGCAGCCCAAGAAGCACGAAGACCTCAACCGAATCAACAACGGATTAATGATTTATTAACAAGAGCAAGAGCAAATGAAGATAGCGCCAATCCATCCTCATCTTGCACGATCATGTAGAGTGCTCCTGTTACAAAAGTTGGCCATCTTGGAAAAGAAGAAATTGTTTTTTGAGGCTTTAATATCTCGTCTCTACTACCTGATATTTCCTACCCTTCAAGCTGATCGCTTATACCAATCTCTCATCAACATCAGGTTTTCTTATTTTGAAATGATTTTTTAAAAATTAATATTTGGAAAGGCCCTTTCAACCGCGAAGTGCAACACGTGAAAAAAAATAGAAAGGCTACATGATGATGGTAATCTTTAAGGTGTCAAAACCAAGGAGATTATCATGGCCAGAGGCTATCATCATGTAACCAGAGACAAACGATCTC
>JAPLTJ010000119.1 GCA_026398175.1 Verrucomicrobiia bacterium
ATCTGACTTGTTATTTTGGCGCTGAGCTTCGTTGTCAGATCTGGCGTTATGTTCGCATAGCGCTGCACTCTTCCGCCTTGCTCAACACCAAACTTCCAGCGTCTTATAGTCCATTTATTTTGGGGAGATGGTATAAGGCATGGCCAAAGCCTTACCATTGCTCTCAATGACCTTCCGATACCACTTCGCGGAATCTTTTAAAATTCTTTTTTGTGTGGAGTAGTCGACATAGATGAGGCCGAAACGTTCTTTGTAACCTTCGGCCCATTCGAAATTATCCATGATCGACCATTGGAAATAGCCGCGAACATCAACACCTTCTTGAACGCATTTTTCTAATGAAAGAAGATAGCGATTTAGGAAATCGATCCGCTGTGGATCATGAACTTCACCATCGAGCGAGACCCAATCGTTGCAAGAGAGTCCGTTTTCGGTAACGACTATCGGCTTCTGATAGCGTTCGTAGAGAAACTTCACGCCCCAACCTAGTGACTCGGGTGTGACCGGCCAACGGAAGGCTGTCATCCCGGCTCCCTGAGGCAAGGGGACAGCTTCTGGTTTTCCGTTTTTTCCAGCGCGAACTTCTAAGCCGCTATAAATATTGGCTCCACAAAAATCAACAGGCTGAGAAATGAGTTTCATATCGCCTTCTTTGATTTCAGGAACAGCATCTCCAAAGGCTTTCCAGGCGTCTTGTGGATATTTTCCAAAGACAATAGGGTCGCCCCACCAAGTGTTGTTCCAAACAGAAATTTTACGACCATTGTTCAAATCCCAGACAGGTTGAAAATCAAACATCGCTTGACGCGCGGCGTCAATATCACACTTTTTTTCAGTTGCTGGAAAAGCGACGACAGCAACAGGAGCCCAACCAATCGTTGGTTTGGTTTTTGCTGCAGCGCGAATGACTTGAACGGCGCGTCCATGTGCGAGTAAGACATTGTGGCTAGCGTGCAAGACTTCCTTGGTTCCAAGCTTGTCGCCAGGAGCATGAATTCCAAATTCCATGCCAAGTCCCACAAAGCATTGAGGCTCGTTGAGGGTCATCCAATGCGAGACACGATCCGAGAGCTTGTCCACAACAACGGAAGTGTAATCAGCAAACCATTCTGCGCTGTCACGATTGAGCCAACCGCCTTTATTGTAGAGCTCATAAGGAAAGTCCCAGTGAAAAAGAGTGACCCAGGGTTCGATTCCAGCTTTTAAAAGCTCATCGACGAGGCCATCGTAAAAAGCGAGTCCCTTCGCATTGACTTTTCCCCTTCCCTCAGGAAGGACGCGTGGCCATGAAACAGAAAGTCGATAAGCTTGGAGCCCGATTTCTTTCATCAGCCGGACATCTTCTTTGTAACGATGATAATGATCGCAAGCAATATTGCCCGTATGTCCCTCCCAAATTCTTCCCGGCTGCTCGCACATCATGTCCCATACGGAGGGGCCTTTTTCATCTTCTCGAGCAGCACCTTCGATTTGATAGGAGGCAGCGGCAGCACCCCAGGTGAAGTTTTTAGGGAAGTTCATAAATTAGATAGGAGGCCCTTTCAACCGCGAAGTGCAACACGTGAAAAAAAATAGAAAGGCTACATGATGATGGTAATCTTTAAGGTGTCAAAACCAAGGAGATTATCATGGCCAGAGGCTATCATCATGTAACCAGAGACAAACGATCTCA
>JAPLTJ010000100.1 GCA_026398175.1 Verrucomicrobiia bacterium
GAGATCGTTTGTCTCTGGTTACATGATGATAGCCTCTGGCCATGATAATCTCCTTGGTTTTGACACCTTAAAGATTACCATCATCATGTAGCCTTTCTATTTTTTTTCACGTGTTGCACTTCGCGGTTGAAAGGGCCATTTGGAAAAAGAATTACTCCAAGGATCTAAGTTATGTTTACCCAAGATATGGAACTCAATCTTTAGCAAAAATATTGCAACTATCGCGTGCTGTCCGCTCTTTCAAAGGCCGGCTCAAAGTGCAACACCTCGATATTCTCTTCTCCGGTGCAGACGTTGTTGTTAACAGCCAACTCACTAAAAAAGTAGCACAACAATGGTCTGCTCAAAATCCAGGGAAGGTTTTTGAATACGAATTCCCAGCGTCTTTAAATATCAACCACGACTGTATCGATCCTAACAGCTACAGCAGCAAGAAAGAGCTGGGCTACCCTGTGATTTTGAAAATTTTGAATTACGCAAAGTAGCTAGTGGAAGAAGTCGTCCCACCCTTCCCTGTCCAGTTCGTGTGAAAGAACTCTCCTCGTGGCTTGTCGACTCGTTCGTAGGTGTGAGCTCCAAAATAATCTCGCTGCGCCTGGAGAAGATTGGCCGGCAAAACCGCTGTGCGATAACTATCATAAAATGCCAATGCGGTACTGAAGGCAGGAACAGGAATACCATGCTTGGCAGCAAGCGCAATAACATGACGCCATCCTTTTTGAGAGCGATCAATTTCCTTTCTAAAATAATCATCAAGCAAAAGATTCGTTAGCTTGGGATTTTTATCAAAGGCCTCTTTGATTTTTCCTAAAAATCGCGAACGAATAATGCAGCCACCACGCCACATGAGCGCGATCCCTCCCAAATTTAGATTCCATCGATATTCGCGACCTGCTGCACAAAGCAGCATATAGCCTTGGGCATAGCTGATGATTTTGGAAGCGTAAAGAGCATCACGAATTTCTTTGATGAGGAGTTGGCGTTTATTGATATTCTTCGCTTTTCGAATCAGCGCTTTGGGTCCTTTTAATTTTTTGGAGGCTGCTACGCGCTCTTCTTTCATCGAAGAGACGCAGCGCGCAAAGACAGCTTCTGCAATCAACGTCGTTGGCATTCCAAGATCGAGAGAATTCGTGACCGTCCACTTCCCTGTTCCTTTTTGTCCGGCGGCATCTAAAATTTTAGCGACTAATGGAGCTCCATCTTCTTCAATAGCCAAAATATCGCGCGTGATTTCAATCAAGTAACTGTCGAGCACTCCTTCATTCCAAGTTGAAAAAATCGTGTGCATTTCTTTTTCAGAAAGGCCCAGTCCTGATTTCAAGAGATGAAAGGCTTCTCCAATCAATTGCATATCGCCATATTCAATTCCGTTGTGAACCATCTTTACATAGTGACCAGCTCCCTCTTCTCCCACCCAATCACAGCAAGGAACGTCTCCTTCTATTTTTGCACACACTGCTTGAAAAATTTCTTTTACATGAGGCCATGCCGCTGGAGAACCTCCTGGCATCATGCTTGGACCATGACGTGCTCCTTCTTCACCACCCGAAACTCCTGTTCCAATAAAAAGCATTCCTTTACTTTCGAGATAACGTTGTCGGCGTGTCGTATCTCCAAAAAGAGAATTGCCACCATCGATAATAATATCTCCCGGTTCTAAGTGCGGTAGCAGCTGTTCAATAAAATCATCCACGGGCTGACCTGCCTTGACTAGCATCATCACACGCCGAGGTCGTTTTAATTGCGCAACCAACTCCTTAATCGAACGAGCTCCTAGCACCTTCGTCCCTTTTGCCTCTTTTGCTAAAAAGCGGTCTGCCTTCTCCGTCGTCCGATTATAAACGACCACGGTGTATCCATGATCATTCATGTTAAGAACAAGATTCTGTCCCATGACGGCAAGGCCGATTAATCCAATATCTCCAAGCGGTGGTTTTTGTGATGAGGTCATAAAAATAATTTGAACGTTTTGAAATGTGAGGAGTCTAATACTATGAACACATTTTAAGTTTAATAGTTTAATAACTTTTAGCGAGTCACTGCGATCTGTTTTTTGGTTTTTTCAGATCGACCAACAGTGGCTCGCTTTTTTTTGGAAAAATGACTCAACCTGATTCAATTGGAACGAGAAGGCTCTAGGAACACTGCTAACTATTCAGATTTACCTCAGGAGAAGGAGAATTCGACCTGTTTCTACAGAGAAGATCATAATGGATTTTATTGCAGTCAGGATTCTTAATTTATAGCAACATTCTGATTATATGGACGATCTATTAAAAATTAGCACCTCTCGTCAACGCCATTTTCAGCCTTATGATCCTATGCCAGGCACTTAAAGTCGGGCCATAGCGGTCAAATGCGTGCGTTTGAAGGCGTTTCTGAATTTTTTTAGGGGGGGGCTATAAGAGACTTTTTTTAATAAAGGCCCTTTCAACCGCGAAGTGCAACACGTGAAAAAAAATAGAAAGGCTACATGATGATGGTAATCTTTAAGGTGTCAAAACCAAGGAGATTATCATGGCCAGAGGCTATCATCATGTAACCAGAGACAAACGATCTC
>JAPLTJ010000042.1 GCA_026398175.1 Verrucomicrobiia bacterium
CAGCCTTCGCTGCTTCCTCGTCACAATCAGTATGAAATATCCGGGTTAACTGCCTGTTGTTATTTCGCTCAGCCATATCATTCTTATATGATTTTTTTTGGAAGTCTTGAGGCCCAGCTTGGGAGAGAGGGCTCAATAAAGCACACCAATGGACTCGTGCGCCAGTTTATACCGAAGCGGGCGAACATTCACGAAATCCCCGATGACTTTATTGAGCAAGTTCAAAACAGCTTGAATCATCGACCCAGAAAAATTCTTAGAAGCAAGACGACCTACGAAGTTTTTTTTGGAAAAGAAATTTTCTCAGCCATGTGCTTTCAAGGCCTACATTGGTAGAAACAATGAGCTTTGCCGGGCAGACACGTAGTAGCTGCGCGCTTTCCAGTTCCTACTCTCAATGCCAACCTAAAAAAAGCAACACACCTTTGAGCAATCCATAATGTTAGCTTTTCAGAGCAGCGTGTTGCACTTCACTTTTGAATCGGCGGGTGCTTAAAAATCGCGCCAGCGCACCTTTGGTGAGAGGACTTCCATAATCTCTCTTCGACATCATCGTTGCTGCAAAGGCGTTAGCTGTATTGTCGCCATAAACATGCCTTATATCCTCTTCAACTTGCTTGAAAACTGCTTGGTTAGCTAGGACTGTCTTTTTTGGTCTATTGAAGGCTCTTATTGCAAGGTCGAAGATGTTTCCAGGTTTTATCTTACCTACTGTGTAGATTTGAGAAGCAGGGTTGGTTGGATTAATTTCTGTTGTATCTTCATGAGTGCTCTCTAGAGCTTGCAAACAAGCTGCTGCTGGAGTGCTGGAGATTTGCATATAGTAAAATTAAAGTTACAAAGCTAAGTTTTTTCTAAAAAACTGAAAAACATCAGCAATCTTAGCAAGTGTCATTTTTTAAGCAGCATCTCCATCAGAATGGTGCTATACTTTCTTTCTGTTATCAGGCAAACTTCGCGACACTATTTTTTATGAGTCTCTCTTCTAATTCTGAATCCATGTCCACTCTTCCCACCAAGCGCAAGATCGGCTTAGTCAGTCTTGGCTGCGCTAAAAATCTTGTCGATGCAGAGATTCTGCTCGGGAATGCCATGGTGCATGGTTATGAACTCACTCAAGAAAATGATGAGGCCGATGTGGTTCTCGTTAACACTTGCGGCTTTATTGATCCTGCGAAAGAAGAAAGCATCAATGCTATTCTGGAAGCACATCGTCGCCGCCTGCATGGTGCGAAGCCAGGTCAGAAGCTCGTCGTGGGAGGATGTCTTTCTCAGCGCTACTCGACAAATTTAGCGGAGCAACTGCCCGAGGTCGATGCTTTCTTGGGACTCGATGAAATCTCGCGCGCGGGAGAAATTTTTAATCGTCTCTTCGATGAGGAGGCAGGTGATGGGCCACAAGTGACCGTCTCGCGGCGCGCCGCCTACATTCCTGATTTTGATACGCCGCGTGTGCGTCTCACAGCCGCTCACACAACTTATGTAAAAATTGCAGAGGGGTGTAATCATCCTTGCTCATTCTGCGTGATTCCGCGGATGCGGGGGCGCCATCGGAGTCGCACGATTGAGTCGGTGGTGAAGGAAGTCGAGGCGCTCGTAGCTTCCGGCGTGAAAGAAATTAATTTAGTGAGTCAAGATACGACTTATTTTGGAATGGATCTTTGGGAAGAAAAAGCAGGGCCGCGTCAACCGGTCGATGAGACGCGTGGTGTCAGCTTGGTGGGGCTGCTGGATGCGTTAGGAAAAATTCCTGGCGATTTTTGGATTCGTTTGCTCTACACGCATCCGGCACATTGGAGCGACTCTTTGATTGAAGCGATTGCTCGCAATCCCAAAGTAGCTCGTTACATCGACATGCCATTGCAGCATATTCATGAAGAGATGCTCTCTGCGATGAAGCGTGAAACAGGACGGCAACACATCGTCGACCTCATCGACCGTCTTCGTGCAGGCATTCCTGACCTTACAATTCGCACAACATTCATCGTCGGCTTCCCGGGGGAGACCGAAGAGCATTTTGAATCGCTCCTCGATTTTATTCGGGATACGCGTTTTGAACGTCTCGGTGTTTTTGCTTATTCTCGAGAAGAAGAATCCCGCGCGGCCAAGATGCCCGATCAAATTCATGGTAATACCAAGCAACGCCGTCTTCGCGAAGCGATGTTGTTGCAACAAAAAATTGCTCGTGAATGGGCAGAGGCTCAAATTGGAAAAACCATCAAAGTTATTACTGACACGCCGCTCCTAGGCCGCACGGAAGGGGATGCGCCGGATGTCGATTGCCGCGTTCATTTTACCAAGCCGGTAAGAGCTGGTAGTTTTGTTTCCTGCACGGTTACAGGAACACAGGATTACGATTTGATTGCAACGCCGGTGTCATGAGAGTTGTTTGAATGATGAACAACATTTAAAATCTAATGAATGAATCAAAAATCTTTTCGCTGATTCGGATGCTGAATGCCATGCCATTTTTAGAAATGGTTTTAATCGTGATGGGAAGCGTGATTGGAGTGGCTTGCGTGGTGATGTTAGGAATGCATTTTTTTCGAAAATCAAATTTAGAGTCGTTGCGGGGGTTTGGATATATCGGAAACGATCTGATTGCGGGTTTGTTTGGCTTGCTGCTAGCTTTTTTGATTATTTCCATGTACGAAAGTAATAAAAGTGCCGAGAAGAGTGTTAATAAAGAAGCCAATGATTTAGTTTGTATCTTACTCGCTTCACAGCAGCTCGATAATGCTGCACTTATTTGCAAAGAAGTGCAGATTTATAGAGAAACATTATTAAAAAAGCAGTGGCCTGACATGGTTTCAGGAGACTTGGCAGCGGCATGGAAACTAGAGCCAGAGATGATCAATCCACTTTACAAATTGATTCAAAAATCAAAATCACAACAAGGAGATGAAAGTAAATTTAAGGAAACACTTCCTCTCTTACTACAAGATCTTATCGCTGTTCATCGGTTGCGTCTTTTGCAATCGAATTTTCATTTGCCTCTTCAATTTTGGATTATCATCATTTTAATGACTTTCTTTACCATTTGTTTTTTGGCTTATATGAATCCTTGGCAAGGGCTTCACTCTTTTGTGCCCGTGCTAGCGCCGAGTCTCATCATTTCACTTTCGTTGGCTTTAATAGTTTCACTCCATTTTCCTTTTCTGGGACCTTCTGCAGTTGCTGATACGCCATTTCACAGGGGATATCTTATGAACTTCAGTAGTAGTTATAATGATCTCAATCAATCCGAAGAGCCAAAAAAACTCGATTCTAGCTCAAGTACTTTACATTAAATGAATCATTCTTTTTCGCAGCGCTTTCAGATTTTATCATCGTTGGAAAAATTTCCACTAGCTCACTCCTTTGTTATTTACGTTGGACAGACGGCGTTGCTGATTGTTGAGACCTTGCAGGCTATTGCAGCTGGCCGTGTGCGATCTCGTCTGGTATTGCAGCAACTCGTCGATATTGGATATGGGTCGCAGTTTGTGGTCATCGTAACGGGAGCCTTTACAGGAGCTGTTTTTACAGCACAGACCTTTTATCAATTTTCGACTCTGGGTATGAGTTCTGCTGTTGGTCCTGTGGTGGCGGTTTCTTTGTTTCGAGAATTAGGACCGGTCTTAACTGGCTTGATGGTCGCAGGGCGTGTGGGGGCTGCGATGAGTGCTGAAATTGGAACGATGAAAGTGACTCAACAACTTGATGCATTGAGAGCCTTGGCAGTGAGTCCCATTGATTATCTTGTCGTTCCTCGAGCGGTGGCTATGTTGATTTCGATGCCGCTTCTTGTCTGCGAATGCGTCTTTTTTGGAATCTTAGCTTCTTATTTTGTCGCCGTAAAACTCTTGGGAGTGAGCTCTGTTTACTTTTCACAAAACATTTGGCGCTTCATTGATGGACATAATATTGTTATGTCGCTTTCCAAAGGATTTGTTTTTGCCATCATTGTTGTCTTTTTGAGTTGCCAGCAAGGACTGACTACGCGAGAAGGCGCTGTGGGTGTTGGGCGTGCTACAACAGAGGCTGTTGTGATCTGCTCGCTCTGTATTTTGATTGCGAATTTTTTCCTAACGATGGCGCTGAATATGGTCTTCCCTGCTGGTCTTCGTTAGAGCATTCCTAAACTCTACTGATGCGGCAAAGAGCTGTGTCGCGCCGGTGCTCGCGCCATCGAGTATTTTCATATAGACTCAGTCGCTGTGCGCCGTCGCTCCTTGCTCCTCATCCGCATCAGCGAGTTTTGAAACGCTCTAATGCTACTCCTATCATCGTGATAAGGTGTAAAATTTCTTTGTGTTCTTTGCGTTCTTTTGTGGCTATTCTCTTCTTTGCTTTGAGCTCTTTGTGGTTAATTAATTCTTTATGTCAGAACAAAAAATCCTCCAGCCTTCAGCCTCCAGCCTCCAGCCTTCTACGCTCATTGAAGTTTGTGATTTGAAGCAGTGCTTCGGGACACAGGAAGTGCTGCGAGGCCTCTCGCTCTCCGTGCAACGGGGGGAGACGATGGTGCTTTTGGGAGGAAGTGGTGGTGGAAAAAGTGTGTTTTTAAAACACCTCATTGGCCTCATGAGGCCGCTTTCAGGAAAAGTCTTGATTGAGGGAGAGGATATTTCTGCTTTTACAGAACGTCAATTGGAGCCGGTACGTTGTAAAATAGGAATGCTATTTCAAGATGGCGCTCTTTTTGATTCGATGACAGTTTTTGAGAACGTTGCTTTTCCATTAGCAGAACGCGGACTTCGCGATGAAAAAACATTGCGACAAAAAGTTGGAAAAGCACTTGAGCTTGTTTCTTTGCAAGGGCATGAAGAAAAAATGCCCGTCAACTTAAGTGGAGGGATGCGTAAGCGAGCAGCTCTGGCTCGCGCTATCATTAGCGAACCTTCTTGTATTCTTTATGATGAACCGACGGCAGGCCTCGATCCGATTGTTTCCGACACGATCAATCGTTTGATCCGGCGCTTGCAACGGCAACTGCAGGTGACCTCTGTTGTTGTGACTCATGATATGACGAGCACCAATCACATTGCAGATCGCGTAGCCCTTTTGCATCAAGGAAGGCTTCATTTTTGCGGAACGTTAGAAGAGTTCCATGCTTCACGAGATCCTCTAGTGAGGGATTTTATTGATGGGAGATCTCATGAAATTGATTAACTACCAACGTCACTTTATTTCTGCGAAATAAAATGACATTAGTAGTGTTGAAATGTTGAAGCGTTGAAAGAAAGTTTTAAGCCTCAGTGCAAATCTTTATAAAAATTGACGATAAAAATAATATTGGTTCTATAACTCACGGTAACATGTTAAAATGAACCCCGTTTCAACCTTTCAACCCTTAAATCAGTCGCGAAGCGACTTTCCCATGGATTCCAATAGTTATTCTGTTCAACTGAAAGCTGGCATTTTTCTGCTCATCGGTCTGTTTGCCGTATTTTCTTTGGTTGTTTATTTTGGTCGGTTTAGTCAATGGACTGAACACTCCTATCCCATCATTGTTCATTACACCAATGCCAATGGTCTTCTCAAAGGTGCTGACGTTCTATTGGCAGGAGCTCGTATTGGTGACGTAGAGCAGGCTCCGATGATTCTTCCCAATATGAAAGAAGTTCAGGTGCGGCTGCGCATCAATGGTAATGTCAAACTTCCGAAGCAGAGTCTTTTTTCTATTGGAAGTTCAGGATTGTTAGGAGATCGCTTTGTGACTGTTGCGATCAATGAGGATGCGGCGCTTGATGATGTCTTACCTCCTGGTTCTGTCGTTGAGGGAATGCGCGAAGCCAATATTGCTGACCTCCAACGGCAAGTTGGTGAGATTATGCCGAAGGTGGAAAAAGCCGTGAGCAACATCACTCAGATTACAGACACTTTCAAAAAAGATATTTTTAATAAAAAAGGAGTCAAAGATATTCAAGACTCTCTAGCCAATATCACAGCCGCTTCGCAACAAGCAGAGAAGACGATGGCGGATGCAACTCTCTTTGTTAAAAAAGGAAATGAGACGATGGATTCTGCAAAAGGTGCGGCTGATGATATGAAAGCATTTATTAATAATTTAAGAAAACACGGAATTATTTTCTATCGCGATACGGCGAAGAAGTAACTGATGAAGGTTGAAACGTTGAAATGTTGAAGCGTTGAGAAGAAGTTTTTAAACCTAGGTGAAGATCTTTAGAAAAATAACAACAAAAATAACATTGCTTCTATAACCCACAATAACGCATTAAAATGAGCCTCTTTTCAACGCTTCAACAGCGGCTTTAGCAGCGTTCAACTTTTGATAATATAAAATTTATGAAACTAATTTTTATGAGACACCCGATCGTATCCATCTTGGCAATATCTGCCTGTTTGCTCAGTCAACTTTCCGCAGCTGATACCTCACTGTCAGCTGTTCAAGCCTTGAAAGATTCTGGGCGTCCCGATCTCTTGTCAGGATTGGCAGAGATCAAAGCTAAAGATGGAGTTCCTCAACCCTCCGAATGGATTGTGCTTTGCAATGATCCGAGTGCGCACGGTGGTGTTCGTGAACTGACAATTTCCAATGGTCATATCGTTTCGGAACGCACGCCGATGGGAGAGTTTGCAGGTGAGGGAGAATTGCCTCATTTGACAGTAACTCCTACGACGCTTGATTCAGGAGCTATTTTTAAAATTGTAGACCGTGAGGCCAAAGCTGCTCGTATGGGTTTCAACTCCATTAATTATATCTTGCGCGTCGATGCCATCTCAGGAAAACCACTTTGGATTGTTCAGCTTTATAAAACTTCTGGGGCTCCTCCAGTTGGAACGATGGAACTTTCTGCGGAGACGGGGGAGGTTTTGAAACCTCTCAAAAAGTAAGTCATGGATTCTTTACCAATGACGCTCGTTGTCTTGGCTGCAGGAATGGGAAGCCGCTATGGAGGCCTCAAGCAGCTTGATCCTGTTGGTCCCGCTGGCGAGATCTTACTTGATTACTCCGTCTACGATGCGGTGCGTGCTGGTTTTTCAGAAATTGTTTTTGTGATTAGAAAAGAGATTGAGGAACTTTTTCGAAAAAAAATCGGAGATCGTTATCAAGCTACTTTTCCAAAAGTAAAAATCCATTTTTCATTTCAGGAATTAAATTATCTTCCAGAAAACATTGATTTGCCATCTCAGCGTGCCAAACCTTGGGGAACAGGGCATGCCCTTTGGGCGGCCCGGCATCTTGTTAACGGGCCTTTTATGATGATTAATGCTGATGATTATTATGGGCCTATGGCCTATCAGCAAATGGCCGATTTTTTAAAAAAAGCAAGTGTCACTCAATATGCTATGGTTGGCTATCCTTTAAAAAAGACATTAAGTTCGCATGGATCTGTTTCTCGCGGCCTTTGTGAAAACAGAGCTGATGGGTATTTGAAATTCATTGTTGAGCAAACAGGGATACAAAAAAAGGGAGAGGAGATCATCGCGGGGAGTCAAAAATTTACTGGAGAGGAATTAGTTTCGATGAATTGTTGGGGATTCATGCCGGATCTTTTTGTGGAGTTGGAGCGAGCCTTCCTTACTTTTTTAGAAGACCGCAGCAATGATCTTGCCGTAGCAGAATTTTATCTTCCTTCGGTCATCAATGATTTAATTAAGACGAAAAATTTTTCGGTCTCCTTGTTTCGCGCTGAAGAAAATTGGATGGGCTTAACTCATCCTTCCGATCTTGCTGAGGTAAAATTAGCGTTGCAGGAAAAAATAAAAGCTGGGGTTTATCCGTCTCAGCTTTTTTAGTAACACAGCCATTAGACAGCGGCTCCTGAAGCCTGTTTAGCGCTGTCCTTCATTTCCTTGAGCGCTTGTTCAAGTGGCGAAGCTCCAAGAGGGTTTAAGCCTTGCCATGATTTTTTGTAGGCTAGTGCGCTTTGTCTGAACGTAGGCGCAAAGATTTTTTTTACTGTACTCTCAGCCAGCTGCTGGTTGTCCGCTTGTTGTTGTTTGCTGTCGCCGAGTTCATAAGGGAGTGATTTGGCGAGATAGTTAGTAACCAATGCTCTTAAACTATCTTTTGTCGTTGTTTGCATGGCAGTATTTTGCCCTTTATAGAAAGCCAAGAACTTTTCACTGTACACATCCATCGCTTTTTTAGAATAAGCTTGTTGGATGGAATGCATCACTTGATCAACATCCCAAGAGGCTCTCTTGTTCGTTCCTAGTAAGATTTTTTTTACTTTTGCTTTGTCCTCCTGAGGTATTTGGCCATCACTAAAAAAGTCTGTTGCTATAGCAGCAAATTGTTCTGCTTCGCCTTCTATGGCTTGCAGTTCTTTTTCAGAGACTTTTGTTACATCTATGTCTAGCAGGGCCGCCATGGTAAGATTGCTTGCAAATTCCTGCTTCTTCTCTTCCTTAAGAATAGAATAATCGTCAAGTTGAGAAACGGCCTTATTTGAAAAATCATGTTTCATATAGGGGCGAACCTCATTGTACATGATCAAATCATCAGGACTCACTATCGATGCCCATGGTGTACCATTGACTGTTGTTGTTGCTATTGGGGCTAGTAGTAATACACCAAGGCCATGAGTCACTCCTCTTATAAATGTTTCTCCACATGCAGCTGTAATAACAGCCGGCCTTCGGACTCGTGCCGAATGTGTTTTAAAGACGCTGATGAGATCATTTTTGTTTAGGTCATCTGGTTTCTCAAGATACTGGGTAACTGCTTCCTGTAATTTTGCATCATTGCTAAACATCCAGCTGCGAATCGACTGTAGGGCGCGCCAGAAAAAGGAAGTTTTTGTTTTTTGATTATCTTGGGCTACAGCTACTGGTACCGTGGTGAAGTTCAGAGAGTCAGAACTGCGTATGATATATTTCGTCGACCTCGGAATGGGTGATGAAGAGTTACGTGAAACTCTAATATCCCCTTGAGCTAAAGATTCTGCATTACCCTCGGACACTGATAAATTGAGGCCTGAAGAAGATTCATCGTTTGCAGCAGCGGATTTTTGTTGAGGGTAGAACGCTGGCAGAGTGTAGTCGCCGCTCTTGAAAGTAGATGAGATTGCGGCCATCACTGAACTTTAGCTATTGAAGTGTTCTGATTTCAAACGGCCCTTTCAACCGCGAAGTGCAACACGTGAAAAAAAATAGAAAGGCTACATGATGATGGTAATCTTTAAGGTGTCAAAACCAAGGAGATTATCATGGCCAGAGGCTATCATCATGTAACCAGAGACAAACGATCTC
>JAPLTJ010000152.1 GCA_026398175.1 Verrucomicrobiia bacterium
ATACCCATTCCCTGCCTCTATCAGCACAGCGCCGTGAGTTCAATCTCGTGGCACGCTACATGGTTTTGCCGTAGGCTATTTTTAAGTACTAACTTTTTTAATAGACCCCTGTGTATCAAAACACGTGAAATGCTCCTGGCTTCAAGTCCTACTCGCGCCTTAAATGCATTGTCGTGTCGTTTTCTTTTTGCTTTCATTTTGGTGGGTTGGGTTGTTTGTTTTTAACCGCATTCCACCTTGTTTTAAAGCTTAACTACCTGACTGAATTTTGGGGTCCACCTCTGTGTTAAGTTGCAAGTGAAAAGTTAGGATTTTTTATCATGTGGTTAAGAAGCATGACAAGTTTGTGCATCATGGCCGCCTTGTTGAAGCAGGACCAGCCGATGAAGTTTCAAACAATCCACAAGATGAATATACGAAGTCGCTTCTTACTACGGTGCCGAGAATTTAGAGAAAGGCTGATGGCTAAAGGTTTCAGGACTTGATCAATTAAATTTTAATTTTATATTTATGCTGTCATCCTACTTCACAACCAATCGCCTTAAAAAATCTTTCAGCCTTTAGCCTTCAGCCTGCAGCCTTTTTCGTATGTTTCTCAAAAAACTCTCAGCACTCAATAAGCCGCTTTTGCTGCTGATGTTCGCGCTGCTGGCCTTTGGACTCTATTCCATCTACAGCGCGACCTGGATGCGTGAGACTCATTTTACCCTGAGTCAATTTTGCTGGCTTCTGCTTTGCATTCCTCTTTTTTTTGTTACGGCCGTCGTTGACTATCGCTGGGCACGCCTTGGTGCCATCCCGATTTATGGAGTTGCTCTCTTGGGGCTCCTTGCTGTCATGCTTTTTGGTGTTAAAGTTTATGGCGCTCGCAGTTGGTTGAACCTCGGCTTTTGTCGCTTTCAGCCTTCCGAACTCGCCATTGTCGGCGGCATCATGGTCCTGGCCCTCTATCTTAGCAACTCACAAAAACGCCCTCCGATCATTCGCATTCTTGTCTGTGGAGCTATCATGGGCCTTCCGTGGCTTTTGGTTTTAGTCCAACCCAACTTAGGCGGAGCAATTGTCTGGCTTCCGATTTTCTTTGCCATGCTCTATGCAGCGAATGTTCCTGCTCGCTACCTCCTCACTCTCATTTTGCTCGGCGTCTCCTTCATTCCCTTGATGGTTAATTTTGGAATGAAACCATATCAGCGTGATCGCATCACCGTTTTTCTTGATCCTTCGCTTGATCCGCAAGGCGCAGGATGGAACATCAATCAATCCCTCAATGCGATTGGCTCTGGCGGGCTCTTTGGCAAAGGCTTCAAAGCTGCCAACACCTTGAACGAACTAGGGTACCTTCCGAGCACGATCGTGCATAACGATTTTATTTTTTCCGTTCTGGGCGAGCAACATGGATTTGTCGGAGGAGTTTTTCTTTTGATTGCTTTTGCTGCGTTTGTCCTGATAGGACTTAGGATTGCCCATCAAGCCAATGATCCATTCGGCCGGCTTCTTGCCATCGGCATCATCTTTCTTTTTTTCACCCACACCTTCATGAATATAGGCATGACCATCGGCGTCACTCCCATCACTGGACTCCCGCTTCCGCTCATCAGCTACGGAGGCTCTTTTATTTTGGTGAGCATGCTTAGCCTGGGACTGCTCCAAAGCATCTGGATTCATCGAAAGTTGGTTTATTGATGTTATTATGTTCGAAGCGATCTCTTCCTTATACAATCGTCTCTTTGTCGCTTCTTTTTCAGCAGAGACTTCAGATGCGCCTCAACAATCAAACACTTCTTCTCCAAAAGGATTCTTCTCAGGTTGGAGTATCACCTTTCTTTTTGGAGCTCGTGCTAGTGAAAATTCATCAGAGCTACCTCACGACGATCCTCATTTAGAAACAGGTATCAGCAGCGCTCCTAAGCCATCTTTGTTACAAAGAATATTTCCTTATTTTTTTTCAACACGATCTGCACGCAATGGCACACCAGATAATGGTGCAACTTTGACCTCCTCTATTTTATCTCTAGGAGAACATTCTGTTCTTACCCATGAAACCATCTCTCTCTATGTTGATGCATCTGCCGAAGGAAAAAAAGTAGATATAAAAAAACAGGGTGGAGGAAAATTTGAATCTTTAGAAACTCTAGAGCAAATCAATCAAGATCTAGCTGAAACCAAGCAGGCTTATGATAGGAGCTCTCAATATTATCTTGAATCTTTTGATAAAGATGCGAACAGAGGATTTACTTACACACTAGAACAAAGCACTTTTTCTACTTTCTCTATTACTAATCGAGAGATCACACATCAACCTGATACCTCTACCGAATATATAAACAATACAAGAGTCCAACAAGCTCACAATGTCATTAAAAGTCTTGCAGAAACTATTTTTCCAAATGAGGGCGCTGATCATACAGCTGCTCAAACAACGTTAGGAGATAATTTAAAAGGAATTTCTCACCAAGCCCTCTTTGCCTCTCCTTTTATAGCATTTACACAGCATCCTCCAAGCGATGGAAGTTGTCTTATTCAGGGAGCTGTATCAAAGGCTAATTTTTCTTATTCCATCACACCTCCAAGGAAAATTACAATTAGAGCAACAGGCATCTATCAAAATGACAATGATAATGTTCTCGTGGGTGCTGTTATGAATGAGGAAAACCAACTGGAAGCGAGATCACTGGGCTTTCCTAAAGATGATCACAATAATTCCACAGGAAAAATTACCGGCAGCGTTTCTTTAAACATCATTGCTACAGTTGGGGATGATGGAACAATCACCTCGCTTTGTTGCACCTCGATGGAAACATCGTGGAATGCTCAGGCCCTTTCAACCGCGAAGTGCAACACGTGAAAAAAAATAGAAAGGCTACATGATGATGGTAATCTTTAAGGTGTCAAAACCAAGGAGATTATCATGGCCAGAGGCTATCATCATGTAACCAGAGACAAACGATCTCA
>JAPLTJ010000033.1 GCA_026398175.1 Verrucomicrobiia bacterium
ATACCCATTCCCTGCCTCTATCAGCACAGCGCCGTGAGTTCAATCTCGTGGCACGCTACATGGTTTTGCCGTAGGCTATTTTTAAGTACTAACTTTTTTAATAGACCCCTGTGTATCAAAACACGTGAAATGCTCCTGCCTATGTCCTGAGCCAAACAGGTTCACTCTTTACCCTTTACCCTTTACTCTTTACCCTTTACTTGTCTCTAGTTAAATCGGTCATCAAACAAAAATAAATAGTCGTTTTCAAAAAACCATCTGCTTAAGAAAAGATTTATGAATATTTCGATCGCACCACTTATCGCAGGTCTTGCAGGAACTGCTGCTATGACCTTGCTTCTCCAGATCCCTCAATGGGTTGGCCTTGGAAATATTGATATCATTCGAGCGGCAGGTGCCTTGATCACGCGAAAACAAGAGAGCGCCTTTCTGCCTGGGCTCATCATTCATTTTGGCGCAGGAATTATTTTTGCCTATGCCTACGTCTTGTTACTTTCGCTCTCTCATATTCCCATCAATCCACTCACTGGCTTGTTTTTAGGAAGTCTCCACGGAGCTTTGATTATGCTCCTCGTTTCCATCATGATCTTAGAGCATCATCCCATTGCCACCTACCATGACCGCGGCCCAATGACGGGATTTGCACAGCTCTTAGCTCACATGGTCTACGGCTTGATTGTAGGAACAGTGGTGCAGTTGCTATCGTGAGACTAGCCGCCTGCTGCAATTTGGAGAATTTCAATTTGGTCATTCTCAGCAAGCAACGCTTTTTCTAGTTCATGCCGATGTAGAGCGACTCCATTCTGCTCCACAAGGACTGTGGATAAAGGCAGCTCTAATTCTTTGAGGAGTTCAACAAGTGAAACCGCTGAACTACTACGCTCTTCGCCATTAAGTCGAATTTTTTTCATGCTTCTTGTTTCTTATTTTTTTATCCCTTCCATCGCTTCCATCCCTGTGAATTTCTTCTCCAAAATCGCTGTATCCCAATCTTTCCAAACCGGCTCTAATCCTAAGTGCTGCAGCACAGCTGCCACGACGGCGGGCGAACGATTGTCCGCAATTTCAAATTGCTCCGTCGCTTTTTCTCCATCACAGGAAGAGGCAATCATTTTTCCTTTCACCGTTTGATGGAGTTGTTCAGAACCTTGTCCTGTGTACCCGCCAGGTTCAGTATGACTCCCAGCACTCATCATCGTAAAACCGAGTGGCACTAAAGCATCTCTCAATTCGGCCGATTCTCGCGTGCTCATCACCAAATGAATCTGTGGAAAAGTGAGGCGCAGTGCAAAAACAAGTTGTGCAAAATCACGATCTAAAAATTCATAGCGAGGTTTAAACCCTCCTGCTGCAGGTCTCAGCCGCGGCAAACTGACTGAGAGTTGAGCTTTCCAACAATGCCGCTGCAAATAAAGAAGATGCGCTGCAAGAGCGGTTGCTTCCGTTCGCCAATCAGTGAGGCCAAACAAAGCTCCTGCGCCAAGGCGTCGGAAACCTGCTCGATAGCCACGCTCGAGCGCATCCAGCCGCCAATCAAAATCTTTTTTGGGACCTGCCGTGTGCAGTTTTTTATAAATATCTCGATCGTATGTTTCTTGATAAATAATAAGGCCCTCAGCTCCTGCTGCCACGAGCGGCCGATATTCTTCTTCTTCCATCGGAGCTACTTCAAGCGCGATAGCAGGAAACATTTCTCTCAGTCGTTCAATACAACGTTCTAAATAGCCACTGGAAACAAATTTGGGATGTTCTCCTGCTACCAGAAGAATATTACGAAAGCCTTCTTTAGCGAGATAAGCTGCTTCATGCGCCATCTGCTCCACATCCAAGGTCACTCGCAAAATCGGATTGTCGCGCGAAAAGCCACAGTAGGCACACGAATTGATGCATTCATTGGAAAGATAGAGCGGTGCAAACAGTCGCATTGTTTTTCCAAAATAGCGTCGTGTGGTTGCAACTGATTGCTGCGCCATCTGCTCCAAAGCAGTATCGTCACAAGGCTCCAAGAACTTTTGAAAGGCAATCAATGCTCTCGAGGGATGCTCGAGATCGTGAGTTAGTTGATGCGAAAAAGCCATAGATCTCAGGCTACAGACTGCAGGCTACAGGCTACAGGAAAAAATTAGGGCCAATATTTAATAAAGTTGAAGCACTTTCTCTGCTATCATTTTCATTTCATCTAATGTTGGCGTAGCTCCTGGAGCACGATCCTCCTCGCCGAGCTCTTTTCTTTTCTTCAGCATTCCATGCTTCCAGACCCAAGACTCCTCAAACCAAGGGCCGACGCGCAATGGATCACTCCAACGATGAATGGCTAACGTCTTCGCTGGCTGCAAGGCCGCAGCCAAATGCATCGGCCCGCTATCAGAGCTAACGATAAAACTAGCTTGGCGAAAAATCGCAATTAATTCTAAGAGCGTCGTTCGCTGACTCCAATCAAGAACATTAGAAGGAAGCCCGGTCATTGTTTTTCCTTTTCCAACCAACACAACAGGAATGTTGTTCAGACTTTCTGCAAAAGCAACAACCTGTTCTTGCGTAAGCTCTTTTCCGCTTCCACGAGCATAGGGATGGAGCACCACAAAGGGCTGAGAAATTAAAAATCCAGCTGGAAGTCTTCCTTGAGGAAGAATAAATTGCGGCACTTGTGGTCTAGAGATGCCCAATACATCAAGGATTGCGAGCAGTTGATTCACGGCATGATCTTTTTTATTAACTTTAGCAACAGCTGAATAAAATAAAGATGCTCCTTCGCGTGCATTGCTGAGCCCAACGATCTTGTCAGCTCCGGAACAGTGAGCCATCAAAGCACTCCGCAACAATCCTTGCAAATCAATCGCCAAGTCAGGACGCCAGCTTCGCAACGTCCGCGCCCAGAGCAATGACCTCAGCCAACCTTTTAAGCCACGAAAACTTTCTCGAGGAAAAGAAATCGTTTGAGTCATCCCTGGATGCCCTTCCACTAAATCACACCACGCAGGTTGAATCAGCCAACGAATCTCTGCATCGGGCCAAGCCTCATGCAATGCCGCTACCACAGGAAGAGCATGAATCACATCTCCCATCGAACTTGGTTTAATGAGGAGAATGCGTTGAGGATTCAAAAGTAATGGGTCATGAGTAATGGGTAATGAGTTCATTTATTTACCTCCGCCAAATTCAAACGAAAAATTTGTATTACAACATATCAAATTTACCAAATTACTTAATTTCGTCTGTGTATATTTACTCATTACCCGTTACTCTTGAGGTGCTACGCAGCTCAAGAACCTGGTTCCCACATCATCACCAGCTAAGGCTTTTGTTATTTGTTTTGGTTTTCGTCCATCCACAATAAAGGTTTCAATCCCTGCTGCTGTTGCTGCCGCAACGGCCTGCAGCTTGGTCATCATGCCACCGGTAGAATGCTCTCCCTTTTCCGGAGTCACATGACAAAAGACCTCTGCAAGGTCGGTCACTAATGGAATGCGCGCTTTGTTTTTCTTTTCTCTGAGACCATCAGAACTTGTTACTAAAATTAACAGTCGCGCTTTCATCATGATAGCCACTTCAGCAGAAAGCTCGTCGTTATCACCTAATTTCAATTCTTCTACCGCAACGGAATCGTTTTCATTGATAACAGGAAGAACATGCGGAGAAGCCAGGAGTCTCTTTAAGGTGGCTTGTGCATTGTGGCGTCGCTGCTCGGTGTAAATATCTTCGTGCGTCAAGAGGAGCTGCGCCGTTGTGATGCCATGCCTCGAAAAATATTTCGCATAAGCCTCCATCAATGCTGGCTGTCCAACTGCTGCGCAAGCCTGCTTACCAGCTTGATCTGCTGGCCTTGCATCCAGTCCCAACGTATGGACACCAGCTGCAATCGCTCCACTGCTCACCATGATGCAAGAGATTCCTTGTTTCATGATGGCTGCAATTTCTGCAGCGATGCGGCGAAATTGAGCTTTGTCGATAGCACATCCACCAGGAGTTGCTAAAACGCCGGTGCCAAATTTTAAGATGATGCAGGAAGAAGAATTCACAGGGATGGAAGCGATGGAAGGGATGAAAGAATTTTTCATGAATAGAAATAAAATTTTTAAAAACGTCACTAAAACTTATTGAGATCTCATTCCAAAAAATAAAAATAATAACTTTCCCTATATCCCTTCCATCGCTTCCATCGCTGTGAATTTCTTTACTCTTTACTTGCAGTATTCACCAACTCCAAAAACCCAGCCTCCAGCGCCAGTGCCTCTTGCACGCCTCCTTCCAAGGAGGCGCGTAATTTTTCTACAGTCTCCAAGGCACGTAGCAATCTCACGATTTCTTTTTGGCTCGATATTTGAGAGGCCTCTTTTAATTGCTTTCCAAAATGAGCAGCCACCACATCGATGAGCAAAGAACGATGAGATAGCACCGAGGCTTCTGCTGTCGCTTTGAAATATTGTTCTCGCGCCCCTTCCCAGTTGCCTTCGGTTGTTTTTCCAAAATGCTGCTTTTCTAAATGAAATTCTTCTTCGGCAGATTCGCTTGCTTCTTCCCTGATGGCGGCAAGCAATCCTTGAAAGTGACGCGCCAGCTGAAATGCTGCGGCAACATCATAGATTGCACCTTCACCAAAAAAAGAGTCCATCCATGCAGTAGCTTTTTTTTCATATTCGCCTTGCGGTGGCTCTTCACTGCTATAAAGGGGAAGTCGGATGCAGCGCGATCGAATGGTCTCTAGCAGGGCCTCTGGGAGAGATGTTGTTAACAAAAGTAACGTTTGATCAGGCGGTTCTTCTAATGTTTTTAAAAATGCATTGGCAGCAGATGGCATCATCCGCTCAGCATCATGAATAATAGCGACCTTGTAATCGCTTTGTTGGGGCTTGAGGTGCAGCGCCTCCTCTAAATGACGCATCTGCTCTGTTAGAATTTTGCGCGATTTTGATTCTGGCTCCACCATATGAACATCAGGATGCATCTTCACCTCCAGGAGAGAACAGGGAAGCACCATGCATGCTAGTTCTTCTGCAATCGTTTCCATACCGTCATGAAAAGAGCCCGTGATGAGGTAGGCATGCCCAAGACGTTGTTCTTGAGATGCATTTTTTAAAAGGGCGAGGGCTTGATCTTTAGTAAAAGCCATTAATGAAGTTGAAGCGTTGAAATATTAAAATGTTGAAGTGCCTCCAAAATTTTTTGAGATACCTCATCGGGAGAAAGAACAGCATTGATAACCACAAATCGTTTTGATTCTTTTTTTGCTAAATCAAGATAACCTTGACGCACTGCTTCATAAAAAAATTCTGGCTCCTGCTCCATGCGATCCACCACGACAGACTGTGCATTACGCTGCTTCATGCGTTCTCGTCCTTGCGCAGCCTCCATGTCGAGCAAGAAGGTCACATCTGGCACAACGCCTCCTACCGCAAAATGATTAATCATTTCCACTTGCTTCGGATCAAGAGCACGTGCCACGCCTTGATAGACGGTGGTTGAATCAAAAAAACGATCACACATCACAATCGCACCTCGATGTAATGCAGGTTGAATCACCTCCCGCACTAGCTGCGCTCGACTAGCTGCAAAAAGGAGCAGCTCGGCTTCGGGAACAATGCTAACAGAAGGATCGGCATGCTGAAGCAACTGCCGAACCCCTTCGCCTAAGGCCGTTCCACCTGGCTCGCGAAGGATGACCAGTTCACGATCAGGATTTTTTTGACGCAGCAGCTCCGCCAAACGAGTAATCTGGGTTGATTTGCCACAACCCTCAGAACCTTCAAATGTAATAAATATTCCTGATCTCGACGAAACCATGAAGCTATTCTAATCTGACTTTTTTCCTTTCACAAACTCTTCTCATCGCTTCCATGAAAAAATCGACACTCTCTTCTTGCTGGCTCGTGAAACAAGAGCCCACAGCCTACTCGTGGGCAACTTTTATCAAAGATGGAAAGACGGAGTGGACGGGCGTTCGCAATTTTCAAGCGCGCAACAATCTTCGTGCGATGAAAAAAGGAGATCAGGTTCTTTTTTATCATAGTGTGGTCAATCCCAGCGTCGTCGGTGTCGCGGAAGTGACTCAAACAGCTTATCCTGATCCTACGGCCACCGAGGGAGATTGGAGCGCTATCATTCTTAAGCCATGCCACGCCTTGAAACATCCCGTCACCCTCGCCGCCATCAAAGCCACGCCAGCACTCGCTGAAATGGCCTTGATCAAACAATCACGTCTCAGCGTGATGCCAGTGACAGAAAAAGAATTTGAAATGATTGTTCAACAAGGGAATCACTAGACACTTTTTTTCCGCAAAACCAAGGGCACGCCTAAAAGAAATAAGGCTCCCAGAAAATAAGCGAAAGCACTTATTGAAATGGTAAGACTCATGCGCTTAATCGCAGACTCGTGAGCCCCTCCATAAGTGGCAATGGCTCCAAACAGAAGCGGTCCCAGCGCCCCTCCAAAATAGCCGCAAGCAATGATGAGCCCGGCTGCAGCTCCACGTAAGTTGGGCTCGATGTAATCAAAAAGCGGTCCAAAAATCCCGGCATCATATCCACTTTTACAGACACCAAAAAGCATCATCATGACAAAAAGAAAAAACAATGAATGTGCTTGTCCAATAAAAATAATCGAAAAGACTCCGATCAATAGTGAAACGATTTGAACCGCCAGACGCCCATGCTTCATCCTGCGGGTGAGTTGATCGCCAAGCCACCCAGAGCAAGGAGCACTCAACGCACTCATGAGTTGAATGAAAATAACGGCAAAGAAGCCTGCTTGCGTCAATGTCACATGAAATTTTTCGTAGAGGAATGTCGGCATCCACGTGAGAAAAATCATCGCCACCATATTCACACAAACAAAAGCGGCCGTCAGCAAGAGGACCTCTTTTTTTCTTATTAAATAAAAAAATGTTGGCCACAATGGTTGCTGCGGTATGATTCTCTCCCTGTTTTGTTCAGGGTCTTTCAAAAAAAAGAGAAGAACAATCGAAAGAAGGACTCCCAGTCCTCCGAAAAAATAGAACCCGCAACGCCAGTTATAATGCTGGGCCAACCATGCTCCAAACCAGCTTCCAGCAATGGTTCCAAGATAAACACCTGATTGATGAAACGAGAGCGCGGTCGAGCGGCGGCCGTGATCATGATAATCAGCGATCATCGAGTTTGAAGAAGGAAAATAACATGATTCACCGAATCCTTCTAAACCGCGCACCAATAAGAATTGCCAAAAAAGAGAACACCATCCCGTGGTCATTGTTATTAGGCTCCAAAAAAAACATCCTCCTAAAATCAGTTTCTTTCTACTGAATCGATCGCTGAGAAACCCCGCAAAAAAAACAAGCGAAGCATAGACCCACATAAAAATGGAGCCAATCATGCCGAGCTGAAATTTTGAAAATCCAAATTCCTTTTCTAAAGCCGGAAAAATGCCTGAGAGGACTTGGCGATCAGCATAATTGAGCAAGCAAACCATCCAGAGCATCGCAACGACAGCCCACGCGTAGCGCCGTTGCGAAGCAACGGCAGTTCGTTGTTGGTAGTTCGTAGTTGTTAGAAATTGCGAGTTAGCCATGAATTTTTAAATTCTATTTCCGATAAAAGTGATAGTGGCCCTTTCAACCGCGAAGTGCAACACGTGAAAAAAAATAGAAAGGCTACATGATGATGGTAATCTTTAAGGTGTCAAAACCAAGGAGATTATCATGGCCAGAGGCTATCATCATGTAACCAGAGACAAACGATCTC